>DATLGV010000107.1:0-4416 GCA_035540275.1 Acidovorax sp.
GGTGGAGCCCGCGCGTGCGCCGATGAACAGCACCAGGTCGGCCTGCGCCACCACGGCGCGCGTGGCCTCCACGCCGCCGTTTGTGCCCACCACGCCCGCGTTGAGCGGGTGGGTGTCGGCCAGGCTGCCCTGGCCGCTGACGCTGGTGCACACCGGGGCGTTGAGCAGGGTGGCCAGCGCGTGCAGTGCGGCGCTGGCGCCGGCAATCACCACACCGCCGCCACAGATCAGCACGGGCGAGCGTGCGGCCACCAGGCGTTCGGCGGCTTCGTCCACGGCCGCCGGGTCGGGGGCGGAGCGGTAGGCCGGGAAGTGGCCATGCCCTGGCTGGGCCCACACCTCGCTCTCGTCGATGGCGTGCTTTTGCACGTCGTAGGGCAGGCAGATGTGCGCGGCACCGGGGCGGCCGGTGGTCATGGCACGGAAGGCGCTGCGCACGGCGTGGGGAATCTGGTCCACGCGGTCAATGGTGGTGTTCCATTTGGTCAGCGGCTGGTACAGGGCCTGCTGGTCCAGCTCGGTCAGCGGGAACTTGCCGCGCGCGCCCACCGACACATCGGACGTGATGCCCAGCACCGCCACGGACGACTCGTTGGCCTCCACCAGCCCCGGCAGCAGGTAGGTGGCGCCACCGCCGCTCGGGCCTTCGCACACCCCCACCTTGCCGGTGACGCGGGCATAGGCGTCGGCCATGTAGCCCGCACTGCGCTCATCACGGGTGAGGATGTGGTCCATGCCATGGTCCAGGCGGGCCATGGCGTCATAAAGGGGCAGGCTGGTGTCGCCGCACAGGCCAAAGATGTGCTTCACGCCGTTGTACTGCAGCATGCGCACCATGGCGTCGGCGCCGTTGAAGGGGGAGGTCATGGGGGAAGGTCTCCGTCGGTTGGTTTTCAAGAATTCAATTCAGTATACCTAAATGAATGCTGATCAGGCCGGTGCACAATACGCACCCATGACACCCCCGATAGCAAAAGTCCGCCGTGAACGAGGCTCCAGCGTCTACGCCACGCTGCGCGACATGGCGATTGCCTACCAGTTCAAGCCGGGCGAGCGCCTCAGTGAGATTGAGTTGGCCGAGCGTCTGGGCGTGAGCCGCACCCCCGTGCGCGAGGCGCTGACCCGGCTGGTGACCGAAGGGTTTTTGCAGACCGCCACGCGCGGCTACATGCGCCGGCCGCTGGACGTGCAGGAAACGCTGGACTTGTACGAAGCCCGCGTGGCGATTGAGCGCGAGTGCCTGCGGCTGGCGCTGGAGCGCGCCACCGATGCGCAGCTACAGGAGGCGCGGGCGTACCTGGAGGACAGCCGGAGCGTGGCAGACAGCACGCCCGTGCAGCAGCTGGTGGAGCTGGACGAAGGCTTTCACCTGCGCATTGCCGACATGGCCGGCAACTCGGAACTGCGCCGCATGCTGCTGAGCCTGAACGAGCGCATCCGCTTCATCCGCTGGATCGACATGGAAAACGTGGGGCGCGACTCCACCCAGCATGAGCACCAGGACATTCTGCAGGCGCTCACGGCACGGGACGCCGCCTTGAGCGAGCGCCTGCTGTCGGGCCACATTGCCTTGCGGCGCGACCAGATCGTGGATGCCATCACGCGCGGTCTGGCACGCATCTACCTGCCGCAGGAGCAGGCGCCTGCCGCAGCAGCGCCGTAAGGTCCCAGTCGGATCAGCTCGCCGTGGCCTGCCGCACAGCGCGTTCCCAGTTCGCCATCCGCTCCTGCGCGCGCGCGCTGCTGAGCGTGGGCACAAAGCGGCGGTCGGCGCGCCACAGCTGCGAGAGCTCCTCCGTGCTGCGGTACACGCCGCTCGACAGCCCTGCGAGGTAGGCAGCACCCAGCGCCGTGGTTTCGATCACCGCAGGCCGCACCACCGGGATGCCCAGCAGGTCGGCCTGGAACTGCATCAGCAGATCGTTGATGCAGGCGCCGCCATCCACGCGCAATTCGCTCACCGGGGCGCCGCCGGCGGCCACGGCGTCGCGGCTCATGGCCAGCAGCAGGGCGGCGCTCTGGTAGGCAATGCTTTCGAGCGCCGCGCGCGCAATGTGGCCCAGCGTGGTGCCGCGTGTGAGGCCCGTGATGGTGCCGCGTGCGTCGGGCTTCCAGTAGGGGGCGCCCAGGCCGGTGAAGGCCGGCACCATCATCACGCCGCCCGAGTCGGGCACGCTTTGGGCCAGCGATTCGACCTCGCCGCTGGTGGAGATGGCGCGCAGGCCGTCGCGCAGCCACTGCACCACGGCGCCGCCCACAAAGACCGAGCCTTCCATGGCGAATTCAGGCTCGGTCGTGGCTTGGGCCGCACTGGTGGTGAGCAGCCCGTTCTGCGAGGTCTGGAACGTGCCGCCCGTATGCATGAGCATGAAGCAGCCTGTGCCATAGGTGTTCTTGGCCATGCCCGCCGTGAAGCAGGCCTGGCCGAACAGCGCGCTTTGCTGGTCGCCCGCCACGCCGCCGATGCGGATGGCGTGGCCCAGCAGGTCGGCCGCAATGTCGCCAAAGTGGGCGCTGGACGGCAGCACCTCGGGCATCAGCGCCTTCGGGATGCGCAGCAGCGCCAGCAGCTCCTCGTCCCACTGGTTGGTGTGCACATTGAACAGCATGGTGCGCGAGGCGTTGCTCACGTCCGTCACGTGCACCTTGCCGTGGGTGAGCTTCCACATCAGCCAGCTGTCCACCGTGCCAAAGGCCAGCTCGCCGCGCTCGGCCGCTTCGCGCGCGCCGGGCACATGGTCCAGCATCCACTGCAGCTTGGTGCCCGAGAAGTAGGCATCCACCAGCAGGCCCGTCTTGGCCTGGATGGTGGCAGCGTGGCCCTGGCTTCGCAGCTGGGCGCAGGCGGGCTCGGCGCGCCGGTCCTGCCACACGATGGCGTGGTGCACGGGCTGGCCGGTCTGGCGGTTCCACAGCACCGTGGTCTCGCGCTGGTTGGTGATGCCGACAGCACGGATGTCGCTGGCCGCAATGCCCGCCTTGGCCAGCGCATCGCGCGCGGTGGCGAGCTGGGTGCGCCAGATCTCCAGCGGGTCGTGCTCCACCCAGCCGGGCTGGGGGTAGATCTGCGGCAGCTCCAGCTGCGCCTGCGCCACGATGTGGCCGCCTTCGTCAAAAACGATGCTGCGGGAGCTGGAGGTGCCTTGGTCGAGGGCGAGCAGGTAGGTCATGGGGGCAAAGGATAGGGGAAGCTACGCAGCTACCGTGCAGATGACTTCAGCATCCTGTAGCAGGGCCGGGAAGGGTTGTGGTGGCGGTGCGTCGGTGAACAGGCGGTCGATCTGTGCCAGCGTGGCCAGTTGCACCATGGCCGGGCGGTTGAACTTGCTGTGGTCGGCTGCCAGCCAGACCTCGCGCGCGTGCTCGATGATGGTTTGCGCCACCTTCACCTCACGGTAGTCGAAGTCGCGCAGCGACCCGTCCGGCTCGATGCCCGAAATGCCGATGAGCGCAATGTCCACCTTGAACTGGCGGATGAAGTCCACCGCCGCTTCGCCCACGATGCCCCGGTCGCGGGCGCGCACCACGCCGCCCGCCACGATGACCTCGCATTCGGGGTTGCCGCTCAGGATGGCGGCCACATTCAGGTTGTTGGTGATCACGCGCAGGCCGCGGTGGTGCAGCAGCGCCTTGGCTATGGCCTCGGTGGTGGTGCCGATGTTCAGGATCAGCGAGCAGTCGTTGGGCACCTGTTCGGCCACGGCGCGCGTAATGCGTGCCTTGCCCTCTGCATGCAGGGTTTCGCGCTGGGTGTGGGCGAGGTTCTCCACGGTGGAACTGGGCACGCGCACGCCACCATGAAAGCGCGTGAGCAGGCCGGACTCTGCCAGGCGCTGCACGTCACGGCGCACGGTCTGCAACGTCACGCCCAGGGTGTCGGCCAGTTGTTCCACCGTGGCGGACTTGCGCGCGCGGACTTCTTCGAGAAGCAGCAGTTGTCGGGGGTTCGTATTCACGCGAATCAATCGGCTATAGGGTAGAGATACTTTAAATCGAACAAAAAGGAACCTGTTAAGGGTAAACCTTGATTCAATACGATCAAAAAAGAACAAAAATGAACGCAATCGAAAACGAGAGTGCCTGCTGTGTCTGATGGGGCAGCAGCGTCCCATTCATCAGGCCTTCGGGCGACAAAGAAAGGTTGCGTGATGCAGCTGGCATTGGACAGCATCAGCAAGAAGGTGGGGGCGCAGACCTGGCTGTATGACATGAGTCTGGCGCTCCAGAGTGGCGCCGTCACGGTGCTGCTGGGCGCCACGCAGGCGGGCAAGACGAGCCTGATGCGCATCATGGCCGGGCTGGATGCGCCCAGCACGGGCACTGTCAGGGTCGACGGCGTGGATGTGACCGGCATGCCCGTGCGCGACCGCAATGTGGCCATGGTGTACCAGCAGTTCATCAACTACCCCTCGATGA
>DATLGV010000108.1:0-4332 GCA_035540275.1 Acidovorax sp.
ATCGAGCCCGGGGATAGGTTTCCCACCTTGCGCCCGAATGCACCGCACACATCCCCTCTCCCCGTTTTCAGCTTTCGGACGTAGCCCTCCACCCATGGGTAGGTCACATCCGCCACCGCTACGCCGCGCAGGTCATCGCGCTGCATCACCGCCAGCAATTGCGCCTCGCTTGCAGCCACCGGCGCGTGATTCAGGTAGCCCTGCACCACCGCCGACAGAAACTGTGCATCCTGGGATGCCTTCACCTGCTTCTGCTTGGCCTTTGCTGCATCCATGAGCACCTGGGGCACCACACCCTGCTTGAGCAGGCCGTCCACCTGGGCCTTGAACGCCTCGGCTTCTTCCTGGGTGTCGAAGGTGAAAAACAACGGCTTGGGAAGAACCTTGTTCTTGATGCGGAGCTGGAATTTGTCGCCACGGGACTGGATGCTTGCCATGGGGCGTGATGGTAGCGGGTAGCAGCGGGTAGCGTGCTACCTTTTCTGGGTAGCAGAACACCGATTTCCAGCCCCTTTTGGGCTAGAAACAAAAAAGCCCGCTACTGTTTTAGTAGCAGGCTTTCTATATTTCACAAGGGTTCGGGTGGTAGGACGTACAAGATTCGAACTTGTGACCAACGGATTAAAAGTCCGCTGCTCTACCAACTGAGCTAACGTCCCGACCGATTGCAGCTACCGTATTGATTGCTGCAAAGCCTTGGATTATAGCGTCTTTTTTCCAAACATCTTGGAACCGGTTGCAAGTTTGTCGAGCACCCAGCCTGCGGCGCATTGGCCGAAGGTCGCGGTCACGGCAACCACCGAGCCGTAGCCGTGGCAGTTCAACGAACCATCGCCGTCGATATTGCAGGACGCGTCGGGTGGTGCCACAGCCTCGCGGCTGAAGACACAGGTGACCCCGATCTTCTTGCCCTCGCGCGCAGCGCCGTGGTGTTTGCGCAGCTGATAGCGCATTTGGGCCAACAGCGGGTCGTGGGTGGTCAGCGCAAGATCGTCCACGTCCACCTTGTGTGCGTGCCGCTTCCCCCCCGCGGCGCCCACTGCGATGTGGAGCACGCCATGGGTCCTGGCCCACACGGACAACGCGGTTTTCGCCTTGATCTGGTCACAGGCATCGATGATGGCGTCTATGGGCGTGTGCAGCAAGCCCGGCCAGTTTTCGGGTTCCACAAACTCCTCAACGCAATGGACAACGCAGCCTGGGTGAATCTGCGCGATGCGGTCACGCATGGCCAACACCTTTGCCTGCCCCACGGTGTCGGTCAGCGCATGGATCTGGCGATTGATGTTGGACTCGGCCACGTGGTCCAGGTCAATCAGCGTGATTTGCGCGACGCCGCTGCGCGCCAGAGCCTCTGCCGCCCAGGAGCCCACCCCGCCAATGCCTACCACTGCCACGTGGGCAGATCGGATTCTGGCAGCGCCCTGCACTCCATAGAGCCGCTGCAGACCTCCAAAGCGGCGCTCCAGCGCATCCTCCCCACCATCATCTGGCGCCAGTTGCAGGGCCGCAGCCACCTCGCCCACCATTACTTGAGCCGCGACAAGCGCTCTTTGGCGGCAACAGCTGCCTCGGACTGGGGATAAGTGCGCACCAGGTCTTCCAGCGTCTTGCGCGCGGTGCGTGTGTCCTTGAGCTCAATCTGGCAATTGGCGATGGATAGTGCTGCCTCGGGTGCACGGGCGTGCGTGGGGGCTTCAGTCAGCATCTGCTTGAAATTGCCGATGGCTTCCTTGTACTCACGGGTGGCGTACTGCGCATTGCCCAACCAGAAGCGCGCCGAAGGCACGTACCCGCTGCGGGGATACTGCCGCACAAAGCCAGCGAAAGCGACGCTTGCATCAGGAAATTTTCCCGCGCGAAAGACGGCCAAGGCTGCTTCAAAGTCGCGCTTTTCGGCGGGATCTGCCTGGAACTCGCGGCCGTCCACGCTGACCTTGATGGGCTCGAACTGTCGCAACCGCTCATCCACGCCCTGTGCAATGTCCTTCTGGCGGCGCTGCAACTCACCCACATCGCGCAACAGCTGCTCGTTCTGGCCATTGAGCTTGGCCTGCTCGGCACGCAGGGTCTCGATCTGCGTCTGCAAGTCCAGCAGACTGCGGCGCAGCTGGGCATTTTCTTCACCGAGCCTGCGCACCTCTTCGGCCGAGCGTTGCTGAGACGATTGCAGCCCATCAACGCGCTGCCGCATCTCCAGGATGGCGCGCCGCGCCTCGCCGTCTTCAAAAATGGCAGCATGGGCCGAAGACAGCGACACCGCGAGCAATGCCGCTGTCGCCACCGCCTTCAGCGAAAAAACCGGTGCAGCGGAGCTCATCAACGGTACGACAGTTCAGCGCGACGGTTTTGGGCGCGTGCGTCTTCGGTGGTACCTTGTGCGGCAGGCTTTTCCTTGCCAAAACTCACAGCTTCAACCTGACTGTCAGGCACACCCAGCAAGCCCAGCGAACGGCGCACGGCTTCAGCGCGCTTCTGACCCAATGCCAGGTTGTATTCGCGGCCGCCACGGTCATCGGTATGGCCTTCGATCATGAGCTTGCGGTTGGGCACTGCCTTGATGAAACGGGAGTGCGCTTCAATCATGGCCTGGAACTCGGGCTTGATCACATAGCTGTCGTAGTCAAAGTACACGACACGAGCGACACCCACAGGGCCTGCGCCGTCACGGCCGGATTGGCTCAGGTCCACGCCAGTGACGCCGCTTTGCGAGGGCTGGCCGGAATTGGCACCGCCGTTGGCACCACCCATGGTGGAGGTGGCGTTCTTGTCTTCGACCGGCACATCGTCCAGCTTCACGCCAGAGCTGCAGCCCGCCATGAGGGCGACAACGGTAAGGGCAAGGGTAAAACGTTTGATCATCCAAATTTCTCCTGAAGGCTTGGTAACTGAAAGTGCAGATAAGTTCATTGCTTTTGGAACGGGCCCCAGTCCGGCTCGCGGATGTCGCCCGCCTGACCAGCGAGACGCGCCTTGATCTTGCCGTCCAGGGTGGTGGTCATGAGGGCTTCACGGCCCTGCTGCAGCGTGGCGTAGACGATGAGGCGGCTGTTGGGTGCAAAGCTGGGGCTTTCGTCTGCCGTGGTGTCGGTCACGGCATTGGTGGTGCCCGTGGACAAGTCCATGACATGCAGCTTGAAGGCGCCGCCCACGCGCGAAATGTAGGCCAGCCAGCGGCCGTCCGGGCTGACGCTGGGAGAGATGTTGTAGGTGCCCGTAAAGGTCACGCGCTCTGCATTGCCACCCGACGCACCCACCTTGTAGATCTGGGGTGCACCGCCCCGGTCGCTCACAAAGAAGATGCTGCGGCCGTCGCCCGAGAACACGGGCTCGGTATCAATGCCTGAGCTCTGCATCAGCCGACGCGGCTCACCGCCGTTGGCGTCAATGGTGTACAGCTGCGAGCCACCGTCACGGCTCAGGGTGACCGCGAGCGTGCGGCCGTCCGGAGCCCAGGCCGGTGCGCTGTTGGAGCCGCGGAAGTTCGCAATCAGGCGCCTGCGGCCCGTGGCCACGTCATGCACATAGACCACCGGCTTGCGCGATTCGAACGACACATAGGCCAGCTGACCGCCGTTGGGCGACCATGCGGGTGAGATGATGGGCTCGGGGCTCGACAGGGCAGACTGTGCGTTCTCGCCATCTGCATCCGCCACCCACAAGCTGTAGCGGGGCCCCGTTTTGGTCACATATGCGATACGCGTCGAGAAGATGCCGCGCTCACCCGTGAGCTTTTCGTAGATGAAGTCGGCGATGCGGTGGGCGACCAGGCGCAGGTCACCCTGCGTGACCACAAAACTCTGCCCGCCCAAGTCTTGCCCCTTGACCACATCCCACAGGCGAAAGCGCACATCAAAACGACCATCGGCCAGGCGAGTGACACTGCCAGTGGCCAGAGAGTCCGCACTTTTCTGGCGCCACAGCGCGACGTCGGGCCGCGCGGTTTCATCGAGCGCCGCACCCGTAGCGTCGATGGCGCGGAACTGCCCACTGCGCTCCAGATCGGCCTGCACGATGGCGGCCATTTTCTGGGGGGACTGCGCATCCCCGCGGAACGGTGCGATGGCGATGGGCAACTGGGTCAGCCCGACGCCGGTGACCTCGACACGGAACTGCGCCAAGGCAGGGATGGAAGGTGATGCGATGAGTGCGGCCAGCAACTGGCGGCGCAGAGGGAGCAGCGGGGCTGCAGAAGATGGGTGTTGGGAGATTCGATCTGTGGTCATTGGCATCCAGCAGTGGCCGAACAAGTGCCTGAAGGCAAACCCGAATGTTACACACAGCGGCAAGCCCCCTGTGACAAACTGTGCGCGAAGGTACGGGCTACAAGAC
>DATLGV010000109.1:0-4719 GCA_035540275.1 Acidovorax sp.
CAAGGGCAACGCGGTCTGGGCCGCCGCAAACGCCTGCAGGCCAAAGCGGGCCAGCACGCCGGCCAGCAGGGCAGCGGCGATTTCCATGGGGATGCGGTTCATCACGCGCTCGAACCAGCCGGTGACGCCCGCCAGGGTGATGAGCAAGGCGCTGAGCATGAAGGCGCCAATAGCCTCGCCCATGCTGAAGCCGCCTGCCAGCCCTGCCGTGGCCAGCACGGCGGCGCCCGGTGTGGACCAGGCCACCATGACGGGCTGGCGCAGGATCAGCGAGGGCACCAGCGAACACAGCCCCATGCCCAGCCCCAACGCCCACATCCAGGACGTGATCTGTGCAGGCGTGGCCCCAAAAGCCTGGGCAGCCTGGAAGACGATGGCCACCGAGCTGGTGAAGCCCACCAGCACCGCCACGAAGCCCGCCACTGCCGTGGAAAGACTCAGGTCTTTGAAAAATTGCATGGGCGCGATTCTGTCACCGCGCACGCCTGGCCGTTGGGACGCGCCTCCAGCCAACATCTATCACTACACTATTGATAGCATTTCAGGCAATTTTCACGGGCGCCACAAGGCAAAAACAGCCCGAACCGAGCCCCCCGCGCACCCGTCCCAGGCCAGCGGGAGCCCCCTCAGCCCGTCAGATCTCGATCTTGGAGCCCAGCTCGACCACCGCGTTGTTGGGCAAGTGCAGGAAGTCGGCCGCGCCGCTGGCGTTGTGGTGCATCTGGGCAAACAGCTTTTCGCGCCAGGGTGCCATGCCGCTGCCGATGGTGGGGATGACGGTGTCTCGCGACAGGAAATAGCTGGTGGTCATGGGCTCCAGCTCACAGCCCCGCCCGCGCAGCAGCTCCAGGGCACGGGGCAGGTCGGGGTCGTTCTTGAAGCCGTAGTGCACCACCACCTGCCAGCAGTCGTGCCCGAGCGACTCGACCTGCAGCCGCTTGTCCAGACCGATCCAGGGCGTTTCGTGGTTGTGCACGGTGACAAACAGGTTCTGCTGGTGCAGCACCTTGTTGTGCTTGAGGTTGTGCAGCAAGGCATTGGGCACCGCGCCGGTTTCGGCCGTCAGAAACACAGCCGTGCCGTCCACCCGCATGGGGGGGCTGATGAAGATCGACTCCAGAAAGTCCTTGAGGTCGATGGCGTCGGCCCGCAGCTTGTTGTTGAGCAGGCGGCGCCCTTCCTTCCAGGTCATCATCAGCGAGAACACGATGCCGCCGATCATCAGCGGGAACCAGCCGCCCTGGAACAGTTTGAGCAGGTTGGAGGCGAAGAACGCCAGATCCACCACGAAGAAGCAGCCCGTGGCGGCAATGCACAGCGCCAGCGGATACCGCCAGCCGTAGCGGATGACGAAGAAGGTCAGCGTGGTGGTGATCAGCATGTCCAGCGTCACCGCGATGCCATAAGCCGCCGCCAGATTGCTCGACGAGCGGAACATCACCACCGCCAGCACGATGGCCGTGAACAGCCCCCAGTTGACCAGCGGCATGTAGATCTGGCCCGTGTCGCGCACGCTGGTGTGCTGGATGTTCAGGCGCGGCAGGTAACCGAGCTGGATGACCTGCTTGGTCACGCTGAACGCGCCGGTAATGAGGGCCTGCGACGCGATCACTGTGGCCATCGTGGCCAACACCACCAACGGAAGCAGCGCCCATTCAGGCGCCATCATGTAGAAGGGGTTCTTCACGGCCTCGGGCTCGGCCAGCAGCAGCGCGCCCTGGCCAAAATAATTGAGGGTCAATGCTGGCATGGCCACGCCAAACCAGGCCATGCGGATAGGGCGCTTGCCGAAGTGGCCCAGGTCGGCATACAGGGCCTCGGCCCCCGTCACGCACAGCACCACCGCACCCAGAATGATGAAACTGGTACCCGGGTTGGCCCACATGAAACCCAGCGCGTGGTGCGGGCTCAGCGCCCACAAAATCTCCGGGTGGCCCACGATGTGCGACACGCCCAGCAGCGCAATGGTGATGAACCATACCAGCGTGATGGGGCCAAAAAACTTGCCGATGCCCCCTGTGCCGCGCTTTTGCAAGGCAAACAGACAAAACAGCACCACCAGCGTGATCGGGATCACGTAGTGCTTGAAGTGATCCGACACGACCTCCAACCCCTCCACCGCCGACAGCACCGAGATGGCCGGGGTGATGACGCCATCGCCATAAAACAGCGAGGTGCCGAAAATGCCCACGCCCAGCAACACACTGCGCAGCCGGGGCTTGTCTTTGACGGCCTGGGAGGCCAGGGCCAGCATGGCGATGAGGCCGCCCTCGCCGTGGTTGTCGGCGCGCAGCACCAGCACCACGTACTTGAGGGACACGATGACCGTGAGGGTCCAGAAAAAGATGGACAGGATGCCGTAGATGTTGGCGGGCGTGAACGGCACATGGCCGGACCCAAACACCTCCTTGACGGCATACAGCACGCTGGTGCCGATATCGCCATACACAACACCGATGGCGCCCAGCGTGAGCGCTGCGAGCGATGACTTGGAGCTTTGCACTGACCACCCCCGCGCACTGGGCCTGACGGGGTTCCGTTACTTTTGGGACCGCTATTGTGCGCCTGAGCCACCGACAGCGTCTGGAGGCGCCACCCCATGTTGCAACGCAGCAACTTGCCCTTGGCAACCGGGCGCGGGCGTGGCATGCCGCATCATGCCCACGATACAGGCATCGCGCTCTTGCGAGGGCGGCCCACCGGGGCCGTCGCCCCCTGCAGCGGACGACGCGAAGCGTCTCAGGGGACGGGGTTCTTTCAGTCGTACACCTCGGCGTCGGGGTTGGTGGCCTCCAGCTCGTAGCTGGCCGCGAGCATCGCCAGCCGGGCCACCACGCCGTACATGTAGAAGCGGTTGGGCGCGCTCACGCCCGGGCGCACGCCGGGCTGGGGCATGTGGGTGCTGTGCTCGAAAGCCAGCGGCACAAAGCTCGCGCCGGGGGCATTGAGGTTCTCGTCCACACCCCGCTCGGCATGCATGCGGTAGAAGCCCCCCACCACGTAACGGTCCATCATGTAGACCACCGGCTCGGCCACGGCGTCGTTCACGCGCTCCTGCGTCAGCACCCCTTCCTGGACGATGACTTCGCTCACCGCCTGGCCGTCCTTGATCACGGCCATCTTGTTGCGCGTCTTGCGGTTGACGGTGTCCAGCTCCTTGGCGTCGCGCACGGTCATGATGCCCATGCCGTAGGTGCCATTGTTGGCCTTGACGATCACGAAGGGCTTTTCGTTGATGCCGTATTCCTTGTACTTGCGGCGCACCTTGGTCAGCAGTGCATCCACGCTGGTCTGCAGCTGGTCCATGCCCGTGCCCTCGGCGAAGTCCACCTCGCCAGACTGGCTGTACAGGGGGTTGATCAGCCAGGGGTCGATGCCCAGCATCTTGCCGAAGCGCTTGGCCACCTCTTCATAGTTCTTGAAGTGGGTGCTCTTCTTGCGCACGCTCCAGCCGGCATGCAGCGGGGGCAGCAGGTACTGCTCGTGGATGTCTTCCAGAATGCCCGGGGCGCCCGCTGTGAGGTCGTTGTTGAGCAGGATGGTGCAGGGGTCGAAGTCCTTGAGCCCCAGCCGGCGCTTGGTGCGCACCACGGGCTCCAGGGTCACGGTGTCGCCATTGGGCAGTTCGATCAGCGTGGACTTCTTGATCTCGGGGCTGATGGAGCCCACGCGCACGTTGAGGCCCGCCATGTTGAAGATGCGCTGCAGCTGCACCACGTTGGACAGGTAGAACGTATTGCGCGTGTGGTTCTCCGGGATGATCAGCAGGTTGCGCGCTTCGGGGCAGATCTTCTCGATGGCGGCCATGGCAGCCTGCACGGCCAGGGGCAGCATCTCCTTGGTCAGGTTGTTCCAGCCGCCCGGGAACAGGTTGGTGTCCACCGGGGCCAGCTTGAAGCCTGCATTGCGGATGTCTACCGACGTGTAGAACGGCGGGGTGTGCTCCATCCACTCCAGCCGGAACCAGCGTTCGATGGCGGGCATCGAGTCGAGAATGCGCTGTTCGAGTTCATTGATCGGCCCCGTGAGGGCCGTGATGAGATGCGGAACCATGGAAAGCCCTCGGGAAGCGATTGCGGTGCATTGTAGATGTGGGGCCGGGCCGGGTTTTCGCAAGCCACGGCCTTTGCGCCCACCACCCCTGCGGGCCGCCGGGGCCTGCACGCCAACACCAGGCGGCCGGTGCCGGGGAGGATACTTCTCAGGGGGAAAGTGCCTCAAGCGCTTTCCCGACAGGCGCCAAAAGCTATTGATTCAGGAGCACATCAAGCCCGCACCTCGCCCTCACCCAGCACCACGTACTTGAGCGAAGTGAGGCCTTCGATACCCACCGGGCCCCGCGCGTGGAACTTGTCGGTGCTGATGCCGATTTCGGCGCCCAGGCCGTACTCAAAGCCGTCGGCAAAGCGCGTGCTGGCGTTCACCATCACGCTGGCCGAATCCACCTCGCGCAGGAACTGCTGGGCATGGACATGGTTCGTCGTCAGGATGGCGTCGGTGTGGTGGCTGCTGTAGCGGTTGATGTGGGCGATGGCTTCATCCACCCCCGCCACGATCTTCACGCTGATGATCGGGGCCAGGTATTCCTCGCTCCAGTCCTGCTCGGTGGCGGTCGCCAGATGGGCCCCTTGCACCGACTGCAGAATGGCCAGCGACTCGGGGCAGCCGCGCATCTCCACGCCCTTGGCGGCATACACCGCGCCGATCCGGGGCAAAAAG
>DATLGV010000110.1:0-2010 GCA_035540275.1 Acidovorax sp.
GTGGTAGCTCAGGCTCACCGCCACCGGGCGGGCCAGGGGGATAGCGCCGGTGCCCGTGTCTTCATCGCGGCGCCACATCACAAACCAGCACGGGGCCGGGGAGGTGAGGTTGAGGTGGTAACCCTCGGCATCGTCGCGAAACAGCTCCACGCGAAAGCCGGGGAACAGCCAGCGCTGCTCGCGCTCGTCCTGGATCAGCGGCCGGGGTTCGCTGCCGAAGGTGGGTTCATGCACCACCACCTCGGCCAGCGACCAGCGCCAGGGCTGCCAGCGGTTGTCAATGTGCTCGCACTGCATGATCACGGCAACGTCGGTGTAGGGGCGCTCTGTCATGGGCGCTGACTGTACCCCGGCGCGCGGCCAGGGTCAGCGCGGCCTGCAAAGCCCCTTGATCGCCCTCAGATTGCAGCGGTTTCCAGCCGCTCCACCGCCACGGCGCAGTATTTGAACTCGGGGATCTTGCCAAACGGGTCCAGCGCCGCATTGGTCAGCAGATTGGCCGCCGCCTCCACGTACGCGAACGGCATGAACACTGTGCCGCGCGGCGTGCCGTCGTCGCGGCGCACGCGCACCTGCACCCTGCCGCGCCGCGAGCGGATGCCAACCAGGGCGCCCGGCGCAACGCCCAGCCGCGCCAGTTCGTCGCCGTGCAGCGATGCGGTGGCCATGGGCTCGATGGCGTCCAGCACGGTGCTGCGCCGCGTCATGCTGCCGGTGTGCCAGTGCTCCAGCTGGCGGCCGGTGATGAGCACCAGCGGAAAGTCGGCGTCGGGCTTTTCGGCCGCCGGGATCACGCTGGCAGGCACCAGCTGCAGACGGCCCGTGGGCGTGGGGAATTTGTCGGCAAAGACGATGGGCTGGCCAGGGTCGTCGGATGCGAGGCAGGGGTAGGTCACGCTGGAATCGCGCTCCAGCCGGTCCCAGGTGATGCCCTCGATGCTCGCGTGCATGGCCTGGCGCATTTCGTCGTACACGGCGGCCACGCCGGATTCTTCGCCCTCGTAATTCCAGGGCAACCCCATGCGCGTGGCGATCTGCTGAATGATCCACAAGTCCGGACGCGCATCCCCCGGCGGGTTGAGTGCGCGGCGGCCCATCTGCACCATGCGGTCGGTGTTACTGGCCGTGCCGGTCTTCTCCGGCCAGGCGCTGGCGGGCAGCACCACGTCGGCCAGCCAGGCGGTTTCGGTCAGGAAGATGTCCTGCACCACCAGGTGCTGCAGGCTGGCCAGCGCGTGGCGCGCATGGTTCAGGTCAGGGTCGCTCATGGCGGGGTTCTCGCCCATGATGTACATGCCGCGCACCTTGTGCGGATCGCTGTCGGGTGCCAGCGCCTTGTGCATGATCTCGACCACCGTGTAGCCGGGCGCTTCGTCCAGCTTCGTCCCCCAGAATTCTTCAAACCACGCATGCGCCCCGGCGTTGTCCACGCGCTGGTAGTTGGGGAACATCATGGGGATCAGGCCCGCGTCGCTGGCGCCCTGCACGTTGTTCTGGCCGCGCAACGGGTGCAGGCCCGAACCGGGCTTGCCGATCTGGCCGGTGACGGCGCACAGCGCAATCAGGCAGCGCGCGTTGTCTGTGCCGTGCACATGCTGGCTCACGCCCATGCCCCACAGAATCATCGCGGCCTCGGCCTGCGCGAACGCCCGCGCCACCTCGCGCAGCGTTTCGGCCGGGATGCCACACACGGGCGCCATGGCTTCGGGGCTGCAGCCCATCACGTTGGCCTTGAGGGCCTCGAAGTTGTTGGCGCGGTCCTTGATGAAGGCTTCATCCACCAGGCCTTCGTCGATCACCGTGTGGATCAGCGCATTGAGCATGGCCACATCGGTGTCGGCCTTGAACTGAAGCGTGCGCCAGGCGTGGCGGCCAATGTCGGTCACGCGCGGGTCGGCCAGCACTATTCTTGCCCCGCGCTGGGCCGCGTTCTTCATCCAGGTGGCGGCCACGGGGTGGTTGGCCGTGGGGTTGGAGCCGATCACGAAGATCAGCCCGGCATGCTCCACG
>DATLGV010000111.1:0-5507 GCA_035540275.1 Acidovorax sp.
TTCCCCGACTTTCCCAAAGGGTTGGCCCCACGCGCAGGCACTCGCGGCGTTGCAGCGCTTGCCAAGGCCGGAGCCTTGGCTGCGCACTGCGCCTTGCGATCACCTGCGCATGGGGCCAACGCGGGTAAGTAAAAGCGCATAACACGCTCTAGACCGCCATGATTTCCTGCTCTTTGGCGGCCACCAGCGCATCGATCTCGGCGATGTGCTTGTCGGTGAACTTCTGCACGTCGGTTTCGGCACGCTTCTGGTCGTCTTCGGACGCGAGCTTGTCCTTGACCAGCTTCTTGACGGATTCGTTGGCATCGCGGCGCAGGTTGCGCACGGCAATCTTGGCGCTCTCGCCCTCGTTGCGCGCGAGCTTGGTCATTTCCTTGCGGCGCTCTTCGCTCATGGGGGGCATGGGCACGCGGATCAGGTCGCCCATGGAGGCCGGGTTCAAACCCAGGTCGCTTTCGCGAATGGCCTTTTCAATCTTGGCGCCCATGCCCTTTTCCCAGGGCTGCACGCTGATGGTGCGCGAATCGATCAGCGCCACGTTGGCCACCTGAGAGAGGGGCACCATGGAGCCGTAGTACTCCACCTGCACCGTGTCGAGCAGTGCGGGGTTGGCGCGGCCCGTGCGGATCTTCTGCAGGTTGTTCTTGAACGCTGTGATGGACTGGTCCATCTTGGTTTCAGCGGTTTTCTTGATGTCGGCAATCGTCATGTTTTCTCCTGGGGCCGACCTGCACCCGGTGCAGGCCCATCCATCGTGATCAAGCGTAAACCAGCGTACCCTCGTCCTCACCCATCACCACGCGCTTCAGGGCGCCGTGCTTGATGATCGAGAACACCTTCACCGGCAGCTTCTGGTCGCGGCACAGGGCAAAAGCGGTCGCATCCATGATGCCCAGGTTGCGGGACATGGCCTCGTCAAAACTCAGCTTGGTGTAGCGCGTGGCCGTGGGGTCCTTCTGGGGGTCGGCAGTATAAACGCCGTCCACCTTGGTGGCCTTGAGCACCAGCTCGGCCCCGATCTCTGCTCCGCGCAACGCTGCTGCGGTGTCGGTGGTAAAGAAGGGATTGCCCGTGCCAGCGGCAAACACGACGACCTTGCCCTCTTCGAGGTACTGCAAGGCCTTGGGGCGCACATAGGGCTCAACCACCTGCTCGATGGCGATGGCGGACATCACGCGGGCCACCAGCCCCTGCTTGTCCATCGCGTCGGCCAGGGCGAGGGCGTTCATCACGGTGGCCAGCATGCCCATGTAGTCGGCGGTAGCACGGTCCATACCGACCGAGCCCCCGGCGACGCCACGGAAGATATTGCCCCCACCGATCACCACGGCCACCTGGACACCCAGGCGGGTCACTTCGGCGATCTCCTCGACCATGCGCACGATGGTGGCGCGGTTGATACCGAAGGAATCATCCCCCATCAGCGCCTCACCAGACAGCTTGAGCAAAATGCGCTTGTGGGCTGGTGCGGCGTGGGACATGGGAAATTTCTCCGGTAAGTGGTGCGAGGCTTGGGTGGGGTGGTTGCTACAGGGAACGATCAGGCAGCGGCCTTGGCAGCAGCCACCTGGGCAGCCACTTCAGCAGCAAAGTCGTCCACCTTCTTCTCGATGCCTTCGCCCACCACGTACAGGGTGAAGCCCTTCACGTTGGTGTTGGCGGCCTTGAGCATCTGGGCCACGGTTTGCTTGCCGTCGGCAGCCTTCACGAAGACCTGGTCGGCCAGCGAGACTTCCTTGAGGTACTTCTGCACAGCGCCATCGATGCGCTTGGCCGTGATTTCGGCGCTTTGTGCGGGCTTGCCAGCGGCCACGAGTTCCTTGTTGGCTTCGTCGGCCTTGCCTTCGGCGACCGAGCGCTCCTTGGCGATCAGGTCGGCAGGCACATCGGCGCTGGTCAGGGCCACGGGCTTCATGGCGGCCACGTGCATGGCGACGTCCTTGGCGGCGGTAGCGTCACCGTCGAACTCGACGACCACACCGATGCGCGAACCGTGCAGATAGGCAGCCAGGTTGGAGCCACTGAAGCGCTTGAAGCGGCGGAACGACATGTTCTCGCCGATCTTGCCGATCAGCCCCTTGCGCACGTCTTCCAGCGTGGGGCCGAAGCTGTCTTGCTCGTAGGGCAGTGCACCCAGGGCTTCCACCGTGGCGGGGTTGTGCAGTGCCACCAGCTTGGCAGCCGCGTTGGCCATGGCGATGAAGCTGTCGTTCTTGGAAACGAAGTCGGTTTCGCTGTTGACTTCGACCAGAGCACCGGTGGTGCCGTCGATGTAGCTGGCGACCACGCCTTCAGCCGTCACGCGCGATGCAGCCTTGCCAGCCTTGGTGCCCAGCTTGACGCGCAGCAGCTCTTCGGCCTTGGCCATGTCGCCGTCGGCTTCGGTCAGAGCCTTCTTGCATTCCATCATGGGGGCGTCGGTCTTGCCACGCAGTTCAGCCACCATGCTTGCGGTAATTGCAGCCATCTTTGTTCCTTCAGTGTTCAGTTCAGTCAGTTCAGATTCGGGCTAAAAAAAAAGGGGGCTCACCAGGGGCCCCGCTTTTGTTCGCGACGGATCGCGCAGCCGGGCTATCAGGCAGCGGCTTCTTGCACTTCCACGAATTCGTCGGAGCTCTCGCCAGCGGCGGCCTTCACGACTTCGTTCACGGCGTTGGCGCGGCCTTCGATGATCGCGTCAGCGATGCCACGGGCGTACAGCGTCACGGCCTTGGCCGAGTCGTCGTTGCCAGGGATCACGTAGTCGATGCCTTCGGGCGAGTGGTTGGTATCGACCACACCGATCAGCGGAATGCCCAGCTTCTTGGCTTCAGCCACGGCGATCTTGTGGAAGCCCACGTCGATGATGAAGATGGCGTCGGGCAGAGCAGCCATGTCCTGGATGCCACCGATGTCCTTTTCGAGCTTTTCGATTTCGCGGGAGAACGTCAGTTGCTCCTTCTTGCTCAGGCTTTCGAGGCCAGCTTCTTGCTGGGCCTTCATGTCCTTCAGGCGCTTGATCGAAGTCTTCACGGTCTTGAAGTTCGTCAGCATGCCACCCAGCCAGCGCTGGTCCACGAAAGGCACGCCAGCGCGCTGCGCTTCGGTGGCGAGGATTTCACGGGCTTGGCGCTTCGTGCCGACCATCAGGATGGTGCCGCGATTGGCAGCCAGTTGCTTGGCGAACTTTTGGGCTTCCTGGAACAGTGGCAGCGACTTTTCCAGGTTGATGATGTGAATCTTGTTGCGATGGCCGAAGATGTAGGGGGCCATCTTGGGGTTCCAGAAGCGGGTTTGGTGACCGAAGTGGACACCGGCTTCCAGCATTTCGCGCATGGTAACGGACATAAAAATACTCCAAAGGTTAGGTCTAAAATCAGCCCCAATATTTGCAGCGCCGTGATCGTCACGAACACTGCAACACCTTGACAGGGCTGCTTTGCGATTGGTCTTGCCGCAGCAGCCACGCGGGTTGTGCAAACCTTGCACCACTGCGCTACTGCTCCCAGCAAAACCCAAAGATTCTAGCACACCCATGCTCCCTGACCTGATTGCCACCCGTGAGCAACTGCGGGACGGCGCCACCACCGCGCCCGCCGCGCTGGAGCGCTGCATCGACGCCGCCCAGGCCGCCCCCAACGCCCACAGCTTTGTCCGCACGCTGTTTGACGAAGCACGCACCACGACGGTGCAGGCGGGTGTGGCCCAGCTGCCGCTGGCCGGGCTGGCCGTGTCGGTGAAGGACTTGTTTGACATCGCCGGGCAACCTACCCCAGCGGGCTCCACTGCGCTGGCAGACGCTCCCCCAGCAGCAGCAGACTGCCCGGCCGTAGCCCGACTGCGCGCAGCGGGTGCCAGCCTGATCGGCCGCACCAACATGGTGGAGTTCGCGTTCTCCGGCGTGGGCGTCAACCCCCACTACGGCACGCCCGCAGCCTGGGACGCCCGTTTTGGCTCCGTGCCCGGCGCGCGCCGCGTGCCCGGCGGGTCTTCGTCCGGCGCCGGGGTGTCGGTGGCCTCCGGCGCGGCGTTCATCGGGCTGGGGTCGGACACCGGTGGCTCCATCCGCATCCCTGCGGCGCTCAACGGCATTGTGGGTTTCAAGAACACGGCCCGGCTGGTGCCCACCGCGGGCGCCGTGCCGCTGTCCACCACCCTGGACACCGCCTGCGCCATGACGCGCACCGTGCGCGACGCCATCGTGGCGCACGAGGTGCTGGCCGCCCGGCGCGTCACGCGCAGCCTGGCGCCGCTGTCGCAATACCGGCTGGCGGTGCCATCCACGCTTTTCCTCGACGGGCTGGATGCCCCCGTGGCGCGCGCCTTTGAGCGCAGCGTGGAAGCCTTGCGCCAGGCGGGCGCCCAGATCGACACCATTGCCCTGCCCGCCGTGCTGGAGCAGCCCGCCTATGGTTTTGCCGCGCCCGAAGCCTACGCATGGCACCGCGCGCTGCTGCAGCGCGCCGGCGACCGCTACGACCCCCGGGTGCGCATGCGCATCGAAAAAGGCGCCACGCTGATGGCCTGGGAGTACATCGACCTGCTGCAGGCGCGCCAGCAATGGATTGCGCGCATGCTCGCCGACATGGAGCCCTACGACGCCCTGCTGTCCCCCACCGTGCCCATCGTGGCGCCGCTGCTGGCCGATGTCGCCCCTGCGGATGGCGTAGACAGGGCCCATGACGCCGCCCGCGACGCCGAGTTCTTCCGCGTCAATAACCTGCTCCTGCGCAACACCAGCGTGGTCAATCTGCTGGACGGCTGTGCTCTGTCGCTGCCCTGCCATGTGCAAGGGGAACTCCCGGTCGGACTGATGGTCTGGCACGGTGCCCTCAGGGATGACACGGTGCTCAACATCAGCATGCAGATCGAGCAAACACTACAAAAATAATAGCTGCCAGCGCTTGATTCACTAGCGCCAGAAGCCAGAAACACCCAAATCCATGAAGATTGCCATCGTGGGCGCCGGCATTGTCGGCGTCACCACCGCGTACGAACTGGCCAGCGACGGCCACGAAGTCTCGGTGTTTGAACAGCGCAGCGCGGCCGCCGAGGAGGCCAGCTTTGCCACCGCCGGGCTCCTGGCGCCCCACCTGCTCAGCCCCTGGGCGCTGCCGGGCTTCGGCCAGCCGCTGCGGCTGATGGGCGCACAGGCCACCCTGCGCGTGGCAGGCGGCCTGACCCGTGCCAACTGGGCCTGGCTGCGGCGCTGGCGCAGCACGGCGCGCAGCAACAGCGCCCCGGCCGCCGCTGTCGAGCGCCTGGCGCAATACAGCCAGGCGCGCCTGCAGGCCATTGCCAGCCAGCACGAGCTGGACTTTGAAGCCAGCGACGGCCGCCTGGTGCTGCTGCGCACTGAAGAAGACCGTGCCCGCCTGCAGCCCGCACTGCAAGTGCTGCGCGACAGTGGCGTGGCCTTGCGTGAGGTCGACGCCGACATGGCACGCCAGATCGAGCCCGGCCTGTCGCCCGAGGCGCCGCTGGCGGGTGCCCTCCACCTGCCCGCTGCGCGCGCGGGCAACTGCCGC
>DATLGV010000112.1:0-3846 GCA_035540275.1 Acidovorax sp.
CTGCATAACAATGCCGCATTGAGTTCTCCGGTCATCCATGCCAAGGACAAGAACGCCATCGACATCGAATTCGAGGTCTGGGATCAGGTCATGGCCGTGAACCTGCGCGGCTACCTGGCGGGTTGCAAGTACGCGCTGCCGACCATGATCGCCCAAGGCGGTGGCGCGATCGTGAACACCGCGTCGACCGGCGGCTTCTCGGGCGACATCACGCGCATGGCCTACAGCGTGTCGAAGGCAGCCATCATCGGCCTGACCCGCCAGATTGCCACCCACCATGGCGCCCAGGGCGTGCGCTGCAATGCCGTCGCGCCCGGCCTGGTGCTCACTCCCGGCACGCGTGGCGCGGCCGCGAGCGTGATCGACGTAATGCAGCGCCACCTGCTGGTGCCCGAGTTCGGCGAGCCTGAGGACATCGCAGCGCTGGTGTGTTTCCTGGCCTCAGGCGAGGCGCGCTACATCAACGGGCAGACGTACATCGCCGACGGCGGCATGCTGGCGCACAACCCGACCATGGCCGACCTCGTCGACATGGCCAAGTCCAAGAAGAGCAGTTGAACCACGTGAACCTCTTCCATAGCGGCTGGCGCAAGGCGTTGGACAAATCGGCCTGATGCCACACACCCCCGCCGACGCCGACTCGCTGCTCGCCCCGTTCCGAGGGTCGGGCTTCCGTTACCTGTGGCTGGCCTGGCTGTCCGGCAACATGACCATGTGGATGCACGAGGTAACCGCCGCCTGGCGCATGGCCCAGCTCACCGACAGTCCCGCGTGGGTGGCCTGGGTACAGGCGGCCGGCACCTTGCCGCTGTTCGTGCTGGGCCTGGCCAGCGGCGCGCTGGCCGACCTGCTCAACCGCAGGCGTTTTCTCGCCGTGGCGCAAGCCTGGATCGCCGTTGTGGCGGCCGTGCTGGCGGCGCTCGCAGGCACCGATGCCCTGACCCCAGGAACGCTGTTGCTGCTGTGCCTGCTCAATGGCGTTGGACTGGCGTTGCGGTTTCCGGTGTTCTCGGCCCTAGTGCCGGACCTGGTGGAGCGGCGCCTGCTTGCCTCTGCCCTGACCCTCAACGCCCTGGCCATCAACCTGACGCGGGTGCTGGGCCCTATCGTCGCGGGCATCGTCCTGGCCTGGCAGGGAACGGCGATGGTGTTCGCACTCAACGCGGTGCTGTCCATATTGGCCGGCGTACTGATCTGGCGCGCTCCCATTGTCCCCCATGTTCCCCCCGCCGAACGCCCGCGCCTGCTGCAGGCCATGCGCGATGGCGTGAGCCATGCCCGGACCTCTCCCATACTGCGGGCGGTGCTGTTCCGCGCTTTCATCTTCTTCACCCAGGCCGTGGCGCTGGTGGCCTTGCTGCCCCTGGTCGCCAAGGACATCGGCGCCAACGAAACCACCTACACCACCCTGCTGGCCTCCATGGGCGCGGGGGCCGTGCTCGCCGCCATGGCCCTGCCCCGCCTCCCGGCACTGGCGGCGCGCAACCGGATCATCGATGGGGGCGTGTGGCTGCACGCGCTGGCCACGCTGGGCGCAGTTTGGGCGCCCAGCGCGTGGACGCTCGCGCCAGCGCTCGCCCTGTCCGGTGCGGTCTGGCTGTGTGTGGCCAACACGCTCACCATGTGCGCGCAATTGGCATTGCCGGCCACCTTGCGCGCAAGGGGCATGGCGATCTACCAGATGAGCATCATGGGCGGCAGCGCGGCGGGGGCCATTCTGTGGGGCACCATCGCGGAACGCACCTCGGTGGGTGCATCCCTGGCGGCATCGGCGATTGCCAGCCTGCTGCTACTGCTGTGGACCCGTGGCGCCAGCCTGGAAGAGCGCGCCCGTCACTGAGCTTGCGGCCCCAGGGTGCCAGCAGTCACGCCGTCCTTGAATGCAAACACCTCGACGCCGACCGCTTCGCAGTCGGGGTAGACATCGGGTTTCTCGGTCGAGACGCGTGCTGCCAGTACCTGGGGATGCGCGAGCAGCGCGCGCAGCAGATCATCCGCCAGCGTCTCCTGAAGCTGGATATGCCCGCGGCCCACGCGCTCCCGAACCGCCTCACGCACGAAATCGTAGTCCACGACCTCCCCCAGATCGTCATCCACCGGTGTGCTGCACGCCAGGGGAACGTACAGATCCACATTGATACGCACACGCTGCGGATGACCCTGCTCGAAGGCATGCGCCCCGATGTTGATGTCCACCACATGGTTGCGCAGGAAAAGGCGGCGACACCGCGCCAATGCAGGAGTCAGAAGGGTGTTGGACATTTCAGCGGGCTCCCATCTCGCGTGCCAGGAACATCACGTCGCGCGGCTGGCGAGTCAGGTGCTGGCCTCCATCGACAAGGATGGTGGAGCCTGTCGAAGCCGGGAATGTCAGCAGGAAGCGGACCGCGTCGGCGATATCCTCCGGCGGGGAGCTTCGCCCCAGCGGATTGAGCCGTTGGCCCAACTCGAACTCCCGCTCGTTCATCGGCCCGGACAGCAGGGCGAGCCCCGGGGCCACACCTCCTACGCGCAAGCGCGGCGCCATGGCCATGGCCAACATTTTTGTGGCTGCTTCCAGCGCCGCCTTGGACAGGGTGTAGGAAAAATAGTCAGGGTTCGGGTTCCACAGCTTCTGGTCGAGCAGATTCACCACGCACCCTGTCCTCCCGGTATCCAGCAGATGCTGGTACAAGGCCTGCGCCAGCAAGATGGCGGGCGCGGTGTTGGCCTTCCAGTGAAGCTCCATCGCCGCCAATCCGCAGGTCTCGGCGTTGTCGTACTCGAAAACGGACGCATTGTTCACCACGGCATCGATGCGGCCGAATCGCCTCACCACCTCGGGCACCAGCGCTCGGCAACCGGTCTCATCGCTCAAGTCGGCGTAGAGCGCTTCCGCTTGTCCTTCACTGCGGCGCAGTTCCCTGAGCGTGTCCTGAGCTTCCTCCGACGAGTGCCGGTAGGTGATCGCCACGTTCCATCCAGCCGCAGCCAGATCAAGCGCGATCACGCGTCCAATGCGGCGAGCACCGCCGGTAACAAGCACGACAGAACGGGACATCGGTTCAGGCTCTCAATAAAAAATACCAGGCAGAAAAGCGGCGGGCCGCCGTACCGCGGCTCAGCGATCCAGCGCCAAGGCCCGGCGCCGCGCAGGGCGATCGGCGCGGGCCAGATAGGCCTCGATGACCGGGCAGCCGCCCAGCAGCGGGCGCGCAGTCTCGAACAAGCTCATGAACAGGATGTCCGCAGCGGTGAAACGCTGCCCGAGCAGGTAGGGGCCGCGTGACAGCGTGTGCCGGATGTGCTGCATCATTGATTGATTCAGGCCGCGCATCGCCGGATCCTGCGCCAGCAGGCCCTTCCCCTCCATGTAGACCAGGGGTTCGGTCAAACCCACCTGATAGAAGAGCCAGGTGAGATAGGCTCCACGCAACGCATGCCCCGCCGGCACGCCGACCTCGGCCTCGGGATGCAGATCGGTCAGGTAAAGCGCAATGGCAGCCGTCTCGGATACCAAGTGGCCATCGTGCTCCAGCGCGGGCGTGAACCCATGCGGGTGCGGATTGCGCGGATCGGCTTCACTGCCATCGTTGCGCGGGTATTTCACCACCACGACCTCCCGTTCCATGCCCAATTCCTCCAGCAGCCACAGAATGCGCGCCGAATTGGAGCCGGGTGCGTGATACAGCTTCAGCATCATGTGTCCTTGTAGCGAGATAGGCGATGTGATCGACGCCCGTGCAAAACCGCGTCATCGTTCTTTGTCAGTCGTGCCTGGCCTGGGTCGGCAACCCAAAAGCAGCCCAGGCACCCGCGGAGAGCGCCGCACCGGTCATCCAGAACACCGGGGCAACACCCAACGCG
>DATLGV010000113.1:0-2637 GCA_035540275.1 Acidovorax sp.
GGGTGGCCGAAAGCCCGGTCTCCTTTGAATGCCGCAGCACGCAGATCCTGCAGCTGCAGGGGGTGGACGGAACGGCGGTCGATACCTGGCTGGTGCTGGGCGAGGTGGTGGCCGTGCACATCGACACCGCCCTGCTGAAAAACGGCGTGTACGACACCGCGAACGCGGGGCACATCCTGCGTGGCGGCGGCCCGGGGGACTATTTCACGGTGGGGCCGGAGCAGCTGTTCAGGATGTACCGGCCCCGGTGAGTCCAGGGCGCTCAGCGCTGCAGCGGCGCACACAGCCCGCTCTGGGGTGCGCGTGCCCATTGTTCCAGCCAGGCCCATACTTGCTGCAGACCGTCCCTCCGGGGTTCACCGTTCGCCGCAGGCTGCTGCAGGCCATGGTCTGCGCCCTCCATGCGGCGCGCGCACCACCCGGCGGGCGAACGCCGCCCTGCCCGTTGCGCAAACCGTTCGTAGGCCTGCGCGGGCACCAGCGCATCGTCCCCGCCCCACACCTGCAACACCGGCCAGGGGCCGTCGATGAGCGGCTGCGCCACAGGCCAGTGCCAAAGATCACGCCAGTAGCCTAGGCTGCGCCCTTGCACCACCACGCTGTCGTGCGGGGCATCCGCCGCCAGTTGCCCCAGCGCGGTCCAGTCGCCCTCGGCGCCCACGCGGCGGGCCTGCAGCGCCCCCGCCTCCTGCGGGTCCAGGCCGCTGGCCCCGATGAGCACCAGCCCGGCCAGCTGCGGCACCTCGGGGGCCAGCGCGGGCAACAGCTCGGCCCCTTCAGAGATACCCACCAGCAGCTGCGGCACGGCAGGCTGTCCCTGGCGCTGCCGGGCATCGGCACGCAGCGCAGCGCGCGCCTGTGCAAGCCAGGTGGAGTGGCGGTCTTGCAGCACAAACGGGTGGGGGCAGTCGGCAGGCTTCGTCTGTGACTGCGGATCGACCCCCGGCTTGTGCAGCACCAGCACCTGCGCATGCAGCAGGCCGGCAAAGTAGCGCTCCGCAATCGGCCCCATGCCCGCACAGCCCGAGCCGGGGATGACGATCACGCGGTAGCGCAGCGGCGCGGTGCGCTGGACACGCTGCAGGGTCTGGAGCACGGCGCCGCCCACGCCCGGCAAGGCCCGCTGGACGAACCCAGCGCCCGGCACCGGGCCCTGCTCGGTGGCGGGCCCCCGAGGGTCTGACTGTGCCGCGGTCGCGCCCTCAGGCACATGCGGGGCCGCGCAACCAGCCAGGGCCAGGGCGGCAGACGCAAAAAAGGCCAGCGCAGGGCTGGCTTTGGGGAGAGCGGGCGCCGCACAGGCCGGTGCCCGCAAGGGCTGCGGGTGCACGGTGGAGCGCACTGCGGCTTACTTGAGGATCAGCACCTGCTCGGGCTGCTGCGGTTGCGGCACAGGCATGGGCTGGCCGCCCTGCTGGTACACCACCGGTGGGCGCACGCCGCGCGCCAGATTGGCGTCGGTGTAGCCCAGCTGCATGGCGAGCTGCTGGTACACGTCCTGCGCCAGCGACAGCGAGGTCTCGCGCATCACCTTGGCCCGGTTGGGCGGTGCGATGTCGCCCCGGATCGACAGGATCTTGGTGTCGTTGCCTTCGCCCTGGGCAGAGAACGCGGCCTTGATCTCGTAGGTCTTGGTGTTGATGAGCGAGAAGTCGGCCAAGAGCTGCAGGCCGTACTGGCGCGTGGCGCTGGTGGTGCCCTGCAGGGGCGAGAGCGCGTCGGTGAACTCGATGCTGGACACCACGCCAAACAGCACGTAGTCGGCGCCGTTGAACTCGCCCTTCTTGATGCGGGTGATCACGTCGTTGACCTGGGGCTGCGCCTGGGGCGTGGCCATCTTGCCGCCCTGCACTTGGTTGAGCACCTGCTCGGCCTTGCTGGGCTGGGGCTTGCCCGCATCAAAGCCCTTGCCCTGCACCAGGCGGAAATACGTGCCCTGCAGGATGGCGCCCTTGATGTCGTTGGTGTAGCCACCCAGCTCGCGCTGCTCGATGTAGCTGTAGCGGCCCGCCACATAGGTGCCGCTGGCCTGCTCGGACGCCTGCATGGACTGCTGGCCCGAGTACGAGCCTCCACCGCCGTACATGCCGTGGCTGTGGCTGCCGCCCTGGCTGCCCTGGGCGCTCATCTGGCTGCTGCGCTGGTAGGTGCCGGCCATGAAGTATTCGGACACGCGCTGGGCATAGGCCAGGTCGGTCACGGCGATCTTGGGCGCGGCGCCGGGCTGCTGCGCCTGCGCGCCCGTGCCCCAGGCCAGCGTGGTGGCCGCGATCACGGCCAGGGCCGTGTGCAATGTGGTTCTGCGTTGCATGTGATGCTCCTTGTGAGCTAACGGGAATTCATGAATCAATCGGCCGGCCCAAGCAGTTGCTCATACCGGTAAAAACCGGCGCGCCCCCGGGCGAGGGACGCCGAGCAAGGGCCGCCCCGCAGCGCCTCAGGGGGATGTTCTGCTTCAGCGCTTGCTAGTTTTTCTAATTTCTTTCTCGTCCTGCCACTCGATCGTGCCTTCCTGCACATCAAACAGCTTCAGCGTGAACTTGTAATACACGTCCTTGGTCGTGTTGTTCTGCTTGACGATGCTGGTCAGCTCGCCTTCCATGCTGTACTTGGCGGCCGTCATCTGGCCGACCTTGG
>DATLGV010000114.1:0-2443 GCA_035540275.1 Acidovorax sp.
CACGGGGCGGATGCCGATCTTGCTGCCCGGCGGCGTTGTGCACCTGGGGCGTTGACCGATGGCGGGGCGGGGGTGGACGCACTCTGTATTATGCGTCGCTTGCTATGCATGCACAGCATTGGTGCGGTGCCGCAAACGTGAGCGCAGCTGCC
Organism: Acidovorax sp.; assembly: GCA_035540275.1. GTDB lineage: Bacteria > Pseudomonadota > Gammaproteobacteria > Burkholderiales > Burkholderiaceae_C > Acidovorax. The sequence goes on from DATLGV010000114.1 coordinate 153, forward strand.
TTCCAGGCGCTGCGTGCTCTGTAGAAACCCTCATGCCAGCGGCCAGCACGGTGTAGCCCGCGCGCGGATAATGCGCCAATGGAAACCAAGTGGCTTGAAGATTTCGTCAGTCTTGCGGAAACCCGCAGCTTCAGCCGGTCAGCGCAGCTGCGGCATGTGACCCAGCCGGCGTTCTCGCGGCGCATCCAGGCGCTGGAGGCCTGGGCGGGCACCGACCTGGTGGACCGCAGCTCCTACCCCACACGCCTCACCCCCGCCGGCAAGACCCTGTACGACCAGGCCCTGGAAATGCTCCAGTCGCTGCAGAACACGCGCGCCATGCTGCGCGCGCACACCAGCGCGGGCAGGGACATGATCGAGTTCGCCGTGCCCCACACGCTGGCGTTCACGTTCTTTCCGGCCTGGGTGTCCAGCCTGCACGACAAGTTCGGCCCGTTCAAGAGCCGCCTGATTGCGCTGAACGTGCACGACGCGGTGATGCGCCTGGTCGAAGGCGGGTGCGATCTGCTGATCGCCTACCACCACCCTTCGCAGCCCTTTCAGCTCGATGCCGATCGTTATGAAATGGTCAGCCTGGGGCAGGAGGTGCTGTCGCCCTACAGCAAGGCCGATGCCGACGGCCAGCCCGTGCACCGCCTGCCCGGCCGCGCGGGGCAGCCGCTGCCCTACCTGGGCTATGCGCCCGGCGCGTACCTGGGGCGGGTGACCGAACTCATCCTCAAGCAGTCGCAAACGCCCATCCACCTGGAGCGTGTGTACGAGACCGACATGGCCGAGGGCCTCAAGGCCATGGCGCTGGAAGGGCACGGCGTGGCCTTCCTGCCGCACAGCGCCGTGAAGAAGGAACTGCGCTCGCGCCGGCTGGTCAGCGCCGCGCCCCCGGACACCGAAGGCCTGCAGATGACCATGGACGTGCGCGCCTACCGCGAAAAACCCAACGGCAAGGACACCCCCAAGGGCACCGCACAGGCGCTGTGGACCTACCTGCAGGCCCAGGCGGCGCCATGCTAAGGGTAAATACGGACATAAACACTTTGCATAGTTGTGCGCGCAAACGGCATTGGAATTTCACCGTAACGACACGTACAGTCTGCGCCATCGCCGGATCGGTGGACAGCAGCGTGTGCCCTGGCAGGGCCCCACGGTGGCACGAAGATTGCAAAACCGGTTCATTCCTTCACAGAGGCATCGTATGAAAGTTCAGCATTGGGGACGGGCCTGGGGCCTCGCAGCACTGTGCTGTGCGGTCGCAGCGTCTGCGCAGGCCAGCGTGCTTGAGCGCGTGGCCGGTGGCGGCAAGCTGGTCATCGCCTACCGCGAATCCTCGGTGCCTTTCTCGTACATCGACAGCCAGTCGGGCAAGCCTGTGGGCTATGCGCTGGACCTGTGCCTACGCATGGCCGAGCTGGTGCGCAAGAAGACCGGCAAGAAGGACATGGAGGTCGAGCTGGTGCCTGTCACCCCGGCCAACCGCATCGCCGTGATCGAGCAGGGCAAGGCCGACATGGAGTGTGGCTCCACCACCAACAACGCCGAGCGCCGCCAGAAGGTGGCCTTCACCATTCCCCACTTCATCACCGGTGCGCGGCTGCTGGTCAAATCCGCCAGCACCATCGACCGCGTGGAAGACCTCAACGGCAAAAAACTGGTGTCCACCAAAGGCACCACACCGCTGAAGGCGGCCGACCAGGCCAACCGCGAGCGGCTGATGGGCATCACCATCGTCGAGGCGCCCGACCATGCCAAGGCCGTGGAGATGGTCGAGAAAGGCGAGGCCGACGCGTTCGTGATGGACGATGTGCTGCTGTATGGCCTGGCCGCCGGGCGGTCCGACCCCAAGGCGCTCAAGGTGGTGGGCCGCTTCATGACCACCGAGCCGCTGGCCATCATGCTGCCCAAGAACGACCCCGAGTTCAAAAAGCTGGTGGACGAGGAAATGCGCCGCCTGATTACCAGCCGCGAGATTTACCCCATTTACGACAAGTGGTTTGGCAAGCCCATCCCGCCCAACAACACGGTGCTGAACCTGCCGGTCAGTTACTTGTTGCGCGACTTCTGGAAATACCCTACCGACCAGGTTCCGTTCTGACTAATATCCCTGGTTGCGTATTACCCCCTTTTGGAGTGCGGTCCTGACCGGTTACCCCTGGCTGGCCCCTGTCTCTAAAATCCCCCCCTTTTCGTTTTCAACACAAGGAGATCCCTATGAAGAAACATTTGCTCGCGGTTGCCGTGACCGCCTTGGCTGCAGGCAGCGTATTTGCCCAGGCCAACGACACTCTGGCCAAGAT
>DATLGV010000115.1:0-4678 GCA_035540275.1 Acidovorax sp.
CCAGTACGCGCAGGAGGCCGCGGCGAGTGCGAAGGCGGGTGCCAGCACATGAACATCCTGCTCTTCGGCAAGGGCGGTCAGGTGGGTTGGGAACTGCAACGCAGCCTGGCCGTGCTCGGTCACGTCACTGCGCTGGACCATGACAGCACCGATCACTGCGGCGACTTCGCCAACCCCGAAGGCATCGCAGCCACCGTGCGTGCCCTCAAGCCCGACGTCATCGTCAACGCCGCCGCCCACACCGCCGTAGACAAGGCCGAGAGCGAGTCCGAGCTGGCCCGCCTGCTCAACGCCACCACGCCCGGCGCCATCGCACAAGAGGCCGCGAAGCTGGGCGCCTGGCTGGTGCACTACAGCACCGATTACGTCTTCGATGGCGGCGGCAGCCGCCCCTGGGTCGAAACCGACGCGCCCGCGCCCTTGAGCGTTTACGGCCGCACCAAGCTCGAAGGCGAGCAGCTGGTCGCCGAGGCTGGCGCCAGGCACCTCATCCTGCGCACGAGCTGGGTCTACGCCGCACGCGGCGGCAACTTCGCCAAGACCATGCTGCGCCTGGCGCAAGAGCGTGAGCGCCTGACCGTGATTGACGACCAGTGGGGCGCGCCCACCGGTGCCGACCTGCTGGCCGACGTGACGGCGCACGCGTTGCGCCACCTGCAGCAGCACCCGCAGGATGCTGGCCTGTACCACTGCGTGGCCGGTGGCGAGACCAATTGGAATGAGTACGCAAAATACGTGATAGCGCAGGCGCAGAAAATGCAGCCTGCTATCGAAATCAAAGCGAAGGAGGTCGCCCCTGTGCCTACGAGCGCCTTCCCCACACCGGCTGTACGCCCCCACAATTCACGCCTGAGCACCCGCAAGCTGCAGTCCACTTTCGGCCTGCAGATGCCGCATTGGCAACAGGGCGTGGCACGCATGCTCGCGGAAATTCTGTGAACGGACCCCAGACCATGACGCAACGCAAAGGCATCATCCTCGCGGGAGGCTCCGGTACCCGGCTGCACCCGGCGACGCTGGCCATCAGCAAACAACTGCTGCCGGTGTACGACAAGCCCATGATTTACTACCCGCTGAGCACGCTGATGCTTGCGGGCATTCGCGACATCCTCATCATCAGTACCCCGCAAGACACGCCCCGTTTTGCGCAATTGCTGGGTGACGGCAGCCAATGGGGCCTGAACCTGCAGTACGCGGTGCAGCCCAGCCCGGACGGACTGGCGCAGGCCTTTTTGATCGGCGAGGCCTTTTTGAACGGGGCTCCCAGCGCGCTGGTGCTGGGGGACAACATCTTCTATGGGCACGACTTCCACGAACTGCTGGGCAACGCGCAGCAGCGGTCGGTGGGCGCCAGCGTTTTTGCCTACCATGTGCAGGACCCGGAGCGCTATGGCGTGGCCGAGTTCGATGCCCACGGCAAAGTGCTTTCGCTGGAGGAGAAGCCCGCGCAGCCCAGAAGCAGCTATGCGGTCACCGGCCTGTACTTCTACGACGGGCAGGTGGTCGATATGGCCAAACATCTCCAGCCCTCGCCCCGGGGGGAGCTTGAGATCACCGACCTGAACCGCCTGTACCTGGAGCAGGGGCAGTTGAACGTGGAGATCATGGGGCGGGGCTATGCATGGTTGGACACGGGAACGCATGACAGCCTGCTCGAGGCGGGCCAGTTCATCGCCACCCTCGAGCGCCGCCAGGGCCTGAAGATCGCCTGCCCCGAAGAAATCGCCTGGCGCCAGCAATGGATCGATGCCGCCCAGCTCGAGCGCCTTGCGATGCCCCTCAGCAAGAACGGCTATGGCCAGTATCTGCTGCGCCTGCTGAAAGAGAAGGTGTACTGATGAAGGCAACCCGACTGGCGATCCCTGAGGTCGTGCTGATCGAGCCCAAGGTCTTTGGTGACGCCCGTGGCTTCTTCTTCGAGAGCTTTAACCAGAAGGCCTTCGACGAAGCCACCGGCACGAACCATACTTTCGTCCAAGACAACCACAGCCGCAGCGCCAAAGGTGTTTTGCGAGGGTTGCACTACCAGATTCAGCAGCCGCAGGGCAAGTTGGTGCGCGTAGTCAGTGGTTCCGTGTTTGATGTCGCTGTGGACATCCGCCGCAGTTCGCCCACTTTCGGCCGCTGGGTGGGGGCAGAGCTCAGTGCAGACAATCACCACCAGTTGTGGGTTCCCCCAGGATTTGCCCATGGCTTTGTGGTGCTCAGCGAGTCGGCGGAGTTCCTGTACAAGACCACGGATTACTACGCCCCCGCATACGAGCGATGCATCGCATGGAACGACCCCACGCTGGCCATTGATTGGCGCTTGGCCGCAGCGCCGCTCCTTTCCGCCAAGGACGCCCAGGGGCTTGCTCTGGCGCAGGCGGAGGTCTTTCCCTGAGAACCTGTTCAAAGTCTTTTTGGAGATTGCATTGGAGTGCAATCGGGAGGAGTGGATGCTTCGGTTGCGCCGCATGGGCTCGTGCCCATGCAAGCAGCCGGGGCGTTCAATCACCCGATTTCACTCCAACCCTTCGGGCAAGTGCCTTGCCGGGCGGTCTGCGGCGTTGCCGCGCTTGCCGATAGCATGGGCTATCGGCTGCGCACCGCGCCTTGCATTCCATCCCGGCAAGGTACTTGCGCGGCCCTGAAAAGATCGTAAACACGTTCTTGGACACACACATCCACACTACCCGGACATTCACCATCGGCATGTCCATTGAGTTACGTTCATTCCCTCCGGCTTTGGCCGGCATCCCACGCAAGGAGTCAGCCCATCATGCAGAACCCCAAAGAACACTGGGAAACGGTGTATCAGACCAGGCAGCCCGATGCGGTGAGCTGGTTCCAGGAGCATGCAACGCGGTCCCTGGAACTCATCCGTTCGACGGGAGCGTCGTTGCAAGCGAGCGTGATCGATGTCGGTGGCGGTGCGTCCACCCTGGTGGATGACCTGCTCGCCAGCGGCTTCGAGAACGTGTCGGTGCTGGACCTGTCGGCCAGTGCCCTGGAGATCGCCCACCAACGGCTTGGCGCCGCGGGCGACAGCGTCAGGTGGCTTGCAGGAGACATCCGCACCGTGAACCTTCCGGAGCACGCGTACGACATCTGGCATGACCGCGCCGTCTTCCACTTCCTGACCGACCCCGCCGACCGTGCTGCTTATGTGCGGCAGGTCATGAGGTCTGTCAAACCCGGCGGGCACGTCATCGTGGCGACCTTCGCGCCCGATGGCCCCGAACAATGCAGCGGGCTGCCCGTGGCCCGATACGCCCCCGCAGAGCTGCACCGGGAGTTTGGGCCGTCCTTTGAGCTGCTTGAACACATGAGTGAAGAGCACAAAACGCCATGGGGTTCGGTGCAGCATTTTGTCTACTGCCACTGCCTGAAGCCTCATTGAACATCACAGAACCTGTTCAAAGCCTTTTTGGCGTTGCACAGGTTCTCAGGGAGCAGGTTCTAAAACAGGCTGCCCTGCCCCAGCAGCAGCCCGGGCCTGAACTGGCCCAGGTCCAGTCCCTCGCGCTGGCGGTTGAGTCCCAGGCGGCGGCAGGTGTTGGCAAAGCGCTGGCGCAGCAGGTCGGCCCACAGCCCGCTGCCCTTCATGCGGGCGGCAAAGTCGCTGTTGTAGGTCTTGCCGGCGGCGCGCTGGGCTTCGGTGAGATGGTGCAGGTCTTGCACCCGGGCCATGACGCGCGCCGCCCGCTGCGGGTAGTGCACCGTGAGCCATTCACGAAACAGTGCATCCAGCTCCCACGGCAGGCGCAGCACGGTGTAGAAGGCGGTGCGCGCGCCGGCGTCGCGAGCGGCCTCCAGCACCTGCTCCATGTCTTCGGTGATGAAAGGGATCTGCGGCGCAACGCTCACGCCCACCGGCACACCGGCATCGGCCAGCGCACGAATGGTGCGCAGCCGACGGTGGGGAGCGGCAGCGCGGGGTTCCATGCGGCGGGCCAGGGTGGCGTCGAGCGTGGTGATGGTGATGTACACCGCCACCAGGCGCCGCGCAGCCAGCGGGGCCAGCAGATCGAGGTCGCGCTCCACCCCACTGGATTTGGTGATCAGCGAAAACGGATGGCGCGCCTCGCGCATCAGTTCAATCACGCTGCGCGTGAGCTTCAGCTCGCGCTCCACGGGCTGGTAGCAGTCGGTGGCCGAGCCAATATTGAGCAGGCGCGGCACATAGCGCGGCTGTGCAAGCTCTTGGCGCAACACCTGCGCAATGTTGTGCTTGGCCACGATCTGCGTTTCAAAGTCGAGCCCTGGCGAAAAATTCAGATAACTGTGCGTGGGCCGCGCATAGCAGTAGCTGCAGCCGTGCTCACAGCCCCGGTAGGGATTGACCGAGAGCTCGAAGAAGATGTCCGGCGAGTCGTTCGCGCACAGGGCGCTGCGCGCGGTCTCGAAATGCACGCGGGTCGCGGGCGAGGGACGGATGTGGCTATCGACGTCTTGGCACGCCGCCAGCTCTCCCTGCACCCCGGCGCCCCAATCATCACCGCCCTCCTCGCATCCGCTGCCTTGGGCCAGGCCCTCCGCATTGCCAGTGGCCCGAAGTTGGCTCCACCCGTCATCCGCAGGTTCGCGCTGGTCTTTGGCAAACCGGTGCGCCATGGTCGTCGCAGCCCCTCGCCCGCGAATGGCTTGCAGCGGGACGCGGATTTCCTGCGGCTGTGCGGGCAGGTCGTCATCGGGG
>DATLGV010000116.1:0-2035 GCA_035540275.1 Acidovorax sp.
GGTCAGCTGGTACAGCGCCTTGGCCCAGGGCAGGTGGCGTTCGGCCAGCGCGAGCAGCATGCCGTGGTCGATGCGCTCCAGGGTGGCGGGCTCGATGGCCGTCACCATGAAGGCCGTGCGGCCCCCGGGCTGCAGGGCGGACACGCTGGCAAAAAAGCGTCCTTCCTCGGCAAACGACTTGATCCATTCCGTGCCGTCATCCTGCAGGTAGCTCAGCTTGAACAAGCCTGCTTGAACCGCGTAGACATACGGGTGCTGCACCCCCTGCAGAAAAACCGTGCCGCCTGCCTGTACCGCGTGCATGGTGATGGCGCGCTCTGCCGTGGCCCAGTCGGGCAGGGCCTGCGTGCCTGCCGCCTGTGTAAGGAGCGACCAGAAGGCGGGGCGGTGGATGGGGGCCATGGCGCGCAGTATGCCGCGTGGCAGCGCGGCGAAGTTTCCGCCGCGCCTGGGGGTGAGAGCCTCCTTCGTTCGCCAATTAACCTGGGTTGATGACGACGGGCGGAGCCATGCCTAGAGTGCGGCCCATGTCACACGCTCGCACCCCCACCACCGCACCCCAGGCCACGCCCGCAGGCCCGTTGCCACGCACCATCGTCACTGGCGCGAGCTCGGGCATTGGCCGGGCGCTGGCCCTGGAGCTGGCACGGTGCGGCGTGCCCGTGCTGGCCGTGGCACGGCAGGCCGAACCGCTGCAGGCTCTGGCAGACGCCCACGCACTGATCGAGCCTTGGGTGGCCGACCTGTCCCGCATGGAAGAGATGGACGGCTTGGCGGCGCAGTGGCTGCTGCGCTATCCCGATCTTGGCGCGCTGGTGAACAACGCAGGCATCCAGCACGATCTGCGGGTGGACGATGCCGGCTACAGGGCACAGGACATGCGCGCGGAGGTCGAGATCAACCTGCTGGCGCCGATGGCGCTGACGCGTGCGTTGCTGCCCCATTTACAGGCCCAGCAGCGCGCATGGGTGGTCAATGTCGGGTCGGTGCTGGGCTCTTGCCCCAAGCGCACGGCGGCGGTTTACAGCGCCACCAAGGCGGGGCTGGACCTGTTCACCCAGGCGCTGCGGGTGCAGATGCAAGGCAGCCCTGTGCGTGTGGTTCATGCGGTGATGCCGCTGGTGGACACGCCCATGACCCGGGGCCGAGGGCGCGGCAAGATCCCTTCCGATGTCGCTGCACAGGCACTGGTCCGCAGCCTGATGGCGGGGCACGCCGACATCCGCATCGGCAAGGCGCGCGCGGCCTGGCACCTGCAGCGCTGGGCCCCCGGGCTGCTGGCCCGCCTGCTGCGCACTGCTTGATCCTAGCCAGCCGGCTCAACACCTGTTTTCTCATCGACCCCAGGAGATCACCCCATGGCCACCCGTTATGCCTTCTTCATCCACCTGCGTGCACTGCCCGAGTGGCTGCGTTTGCCCCGTGAGCAAAGGCGTGCGTTGGGTGAGGCGCACCTGCATGCCCTGCTGCCCCGCTACCAGGGAGCCCTGCGCCTGCGCCACTTCGATGCCGAGGCCTTCGCAGCGCCCTGCAGCGATCTGATGCTGGTGGAAACCGATGACCCGCTCAAGCACTACGACTTCATGGAGCGGCTGCGCGATTCCCCCCTGCTCACCGTGCCGTATTTCGAGGTGCTGCAGATCCTGCCTGCCGTCGAAGACGGCTATGTGGCGTTCGAGGGCGCCGAAACGGCTTAGGCCGCCTTGCAGTCGGCCAGCGCCGGAGCCTTTTGCGTGGGCTGCCGGTCCAGCCAGGCGATGTACGCCGTGAGCGCCAGCGCACTCAGCGTGACGGCGGCCGCCACCAGCGGAATGGCCTGCAGCGACCATCCGGCCGTGATGACCGCGCCCCCCAGCCAGGCCCCGATGGCATTGCCCAGGTTGAACGCACCGATATTGAGTGTGGACGCCAGGCTGGGTGCATCGCCCGCCTGCGACACCACGCGCGCCTGCAGCGGCGTGCCCGCCGCAAACGACACCATGCCCCACACCACCACGGTGACGATGGCGGGCCACAGCCACGCGCTGGTGAACGA
>DATLGV010000117.1:0-5732 GCA_035540275.1 Acidovorax sp.
CATATACAGCCCCACCACATCGCGCACCTTGTCCACGAAATGGGGATCAGTGGACAGCTTGAAGGTCTCCTGCAAATGAGGCTTCAGACCAAACGCATGCCAGATGCGCTGCACCGTCGCCGGTGATACACCCGTGTGCCGACTCATCTGACGCACGCTCCAGTGCGTGGCGTTGTCAGGGCTGCTGCAGCGAACCTCGTCCACGATTTGTTGAACCCGCTCATCGTCCACACTGCGGGGGCGGCCTGCGCGCGGTGCATCGGTCAAACCAGCCAGACGGTACGCCTGGTAGCGCCGGCGCCACTTGGAGACGGTTTGCACCGTCGTGCCCAAGCGCTGGGCGATCACTGTGCCCGACTCCCCATCCGCGCAGCCCAGCACGATTCGCATGCGCAGCTTCTCGTCCTCTGGCGCTTTGCGTATACGCAGCCGGGCCTTGAGCTCGGCGCGCTCGGCGTCGGTGATCTGCAGCTTCGTGGCGGGGCGTCCGGGGTGGGCCATCGGCGTAGTCTCCTCTATGGAAGCTACTCTGACCGACAAACTCAAAAATAATTCAAATTATTTTTGAGACACCACACTAGCGCCCTTTTCATCTGCGCTGGCAGCCATCCTTTTTAAAGCGCCATCAGCCGACTCCACTGGAACACGCTGATAGTGTTCCGGATCTTCAGGCCCCGTCCGCACCCCAGAGCCGGGTACCTGCCTGCTCCACATGGGTGAGGTACAGGCGCAGGTCGAATTCGTACTGGTGGTACTGCGGCTCCATGTGGGTACAGAGCTGGTAGAAGGCCTTGTCATGGTCCTTCTCGCGCAGGTGGGCCAGCTCGTGAACAACGATCATGCGCAGGAACTCTTCGGGCGCCTGCTTGAACATCGCGGCAATGCGAATCTCATGTTTGGCCGCCAGCCGGTTGCCCTGCACGCGTGACACGGCCGTGTGCAAACCCAGCGCATGGCGCACCACATGGATCTTGTTGTCGAACAGCACCTTGTTGACCGTGCCTGCGTTGCGCAGATGGCGTGCCTTGAGCTCCTGAGCGTAGTCGTACAGCGCCTTGTCACTGCGCACGGCGTGCGCTTGCGGATACTTGCGCAGCAGAACCGCCGCAAGCTTTCCCTGCTGCAGCAGATCGCGTGCCTGGTCCTGCAACGAAGCGGGGTAGGAACGCAGGTACGGAAGATCAGTGCTCATGAGAAACAAATGCGTGACAGGCAAGGCCTGGAACATGCATGACCGCACAACGGCCGCACAGCACCCGGAAAATTCACCAGATGGCCGGGCGAAATCTGGACAAGTGCACCACGCGCCTGGCATCAGCGCGCAACGCCACCCCCTCGCCCCGCCTCGCTCAGATCAGTGCAAGTGGCGCGGGCGACGGCCACCACCGCTGCCATGGCCCCCACCTGTGCCACCGGGGCCGCGGGGGGGTTTGCCAATCTCCAGCGAATTCACCAGGGCGTCGAAGCGCTGGCTGAACAGCTTGTCGATCTCGGCAACCACGCCGCCCAGCTCGGCGCCATCAAAGTGGCGCTCCATCATGTTCACCACGTCCTGCACCAACAGGTCCCGCTGCACCTGCATGATGGCCGCAGGCGTGGGGCCGACGAAAAGCATCACGAAGTCATCGCGCGACTCGGCACCTTGCTCTTCTTCGTCTTCGTCAAAGTCGGTGTCGTAGAACGTGACCTCGATGGCCGCGCCCTGCTCCGCCAGCTCATTGAGGCTCATGCACATCTCATCGAGCGACTGGCGGAAATCCTCATCGCCGCGCACCGTCCAGCACATCTGCAGCAGATGTTCCTGAGCGTCGTATTTGATGCCGGGCTCTTCTTCATAGGCGCTGGCAGCGCCATCGGCCAGAGAGCGTGCTCCAGCGTACTTCCACAGGGGTTTAAGCGCCTCCTGAAGCTGGTCAAAACTGACATCAGCCCGCAAAGGTACTTGGCCATGGACGTGGATTTCGAAGGGAGCGTTGTAACTTGACATGATTGAATCCTAGAGCCTGCATGGAACTGGCTCTTCGTGGTGCCCCGAGCCGGGGTCGAACCGGCACGCCCCTTTTCAGGAAAGCGGCGGATTTTAAGTCCGCAGTGTCTACCAATTTCACCATCGGGGCGCCGGCTGCTGGGCGCGCACCTGCGTCGCAGCGTAACCCGGGCAGCGCATGCGCGCAATGCCCTGTCGCATCTCTGGTCAGGACCGCTGTTTGAAAACAGCACGCTCCGTACCACCAAGAAAAAAGGGAAGCCTAAGCTTCCCTTTTCAAATATGGAGCGGGAAAAGAGTCTCGAACTCTCGACCTCAACCTTGGCAAGGTTGCGCTCTACCAACTGAGCTATTCCCGCATTTTCTGATTTCTCTAACGTTTCCGTCAGTGCCTATCAGCAAGCCTTAAATTATATCGCTATTTTCGGCTGTATTCGATTGCAAGCCAAAAAATTCACCAACCATCTCCATCCACAACACCGTCCTTGCTTGCGTGCATGCTGCCCCCGAGGGGCTTCGCCACACTGTCTCTTCGGACCGTATCTGGAGGCGCGGTCCGGAGTCGAACCGGACTAACCGGATTTGCAATCCGGGGCATAACCGCTTTGCTACCGCGCCAGGAATTCACATTCCTCTGACAAAAAAGGGAAGCAATTGCTTCCCTTTTTGTGGAAATTGGAGCGGGAAAAGAGTCTCGAACTCTCGACCTCAACCTTGGCAAGGTTGCGCTCTACCAACTGAGCTATTCCCGCATTTTACCGAAGCCTCACATTGTACAACGTTTGCTGCGATGGAATGAATTGTAGCGCATTTTTTGGGCCTCTCCAAAAAATTTTGCGTCAATGTTTCAATCCATCGGCCGCAGTAGAAGACACGGCAGCCTTGTCCGTCGGCACTGCAGCGGCGGCCACGGCCACTTCTTCATCTGTCAGGGGGACGGGCTTGCTCTCCAGCGCCACATCCAGCACCTTGTCGATCCAGCGCACGGGCACGATCTCCAGGCCGCTCTTGACGTTGTCCGGAATCTCGGCCAGGTCCTTCACGTTCTCTTCGGGGATCAGCACGGTCTTGATGCCTCCACGCAGCGCGGCCAGCAGCTTTTCCTTGAGGCCACCGATGGCCGTGACTTCGCCACGCAGCGTGATCTCGCCTGTCATGGCCACATCACCGCGCACCGGGATACCCGTGAGCGCCGAGACAAATGCCGTGGTCATCGCCGCACCTGCGCTGGGGCCGTCCTTGGGCGTGGCGCCGTCTGGCACGTGGATATGGATGTCACGCTTTTCGAAGGTTTCGTCCTTGATGCCCAGCATGCGCGCACGGCTGCGCACCACGGTACGGGCGGCCTCCACGGATTCCTTCATCACATCGCCCAGCGAACCCGTGCGGGTGATCACACCCTTGCCCGGCATGATGGCCGCCTCGATGGTCAGCAGGTCACCCCCCACCTCGGTCCAGGCCAGGCCGACCACCTGGCCCACCTGGTTCTGCGCCTCGGCACGACCATAGGTGTACTTGCGCACGCCCAGGAAGTCCGGCAGGTTGTCGGCCGTGACGACGACCTTGGGTTCCAGCTTCTTGAGCTGCAGGCCCTTGACCACCTTGCGGCAGATCTTGGAGAGCTCGCGCTCCAGCGAACGCACGCCCGCCTCGCGGGTGTAGTAGCGCACCAGGTCGCGCACGGCGGCCTCGGTCACTTCGAGCTCCTCGTCCTTCACGCCATTGTTCTTGATCTGCTTGGGCAGCAGGTACTTCATGGCAATGCTGGTCTTCTCGTCCTCGGTGTAGCCCGACAGGCGGATGACTTCCATGCGGTCGAGCAGCGCCGGCGGAATGTTCATCGAATTCGATGTGGCGACGAACATCACATCGGACAGATCGAAGTCCACCTCGACATAGTGGTCGCCAAAGGTGTGGTTCTGCTCGGGGTCCAGCACCTCCAGCAGCGCGCTGGACGGATCGCCCCGGAAATCCGTGCCCAGCTTGTCAATCTCGTCGAGCAGGAACAGCGGGTTGCGCGTACCGACCTTCGAGAGACTCTGCAGCACCTTGCCCGGCAGCGCGCCGATGTAGGTGCGGCGGTGCCCGCGGATCTCGGCTTCGTCGCGCATGCCGCCCAGGGCCATGCGCACGTACTTGCGCCCCGTGGCCTTGGCAATGGACTGGCCCAGCGAGGTCTTGCCCACGCCAGGTGGCCCCACCAGGCACAGGATGGGCGCCTTCACCTTGTCCACGCGCTGCTGTACCGCGAGGTATTCGAGGATGCGGTCCTTGACCTTGTCGAGACCGTAGTGGTCTTCGTTGAGAACACCCTCGGCATTCACCAGGTCGTGCTTGATCTTGGTCTTCTTGCTCCAGGGCAGCGCCGTGAGCACGTCGATGTAGTTGCGCACCACCGTCGCTTCGGCCGACATGGGGGACATCAGCTTGAGCTTCTTGAGCTCGGCCTCGGCCTTCTTGCGCGCTTCGGCCGGCATCTTGGCGAGCTTGATCTTTTTCTCGATCTCCTCGATGTCGGCACCTTCGTCGCCCTCACCCAGTTCCTTCTGGATGGCCTTGACCTGCTCGTTCAGGTAGAAATCGCGCTGGTTCTTCTCCATCTGGCGCTTGACGCGGCCACGGATCTTCTTGTCCACATTGAGGATGTCCACCTCGCGGTCGAGCTGCTCGAACAGGTTTTCGAGGCGCGCCTTCACATCCGACAGGTCCAGCACCACCTGCTTGTTTTCAAGCTTGAGGGGCAGGTGGGCGGCGATGGTGTCGGCCAGGCGACCAGGATCGTCAATGCTGGAGATGGAAGTGAGGATCTCTGGCGGGATCTTCTTGTTGAGCTTGACGTACTGGTCAAACTGCTGCATCACAGCACGGCGCAAGGCCTCGATTTCGCTGGGCTTGCTGGCGTCGGGCGTGGCCTCCACCGGCGTCACGGTGGCCATGAAATGCGACTCCGCATCCTCGATCGAAGCCACCACGGAGCGCTGCTGACCTTCCACCAGCACCTTCACGGTGCCGTCGGGCAGTTTGAGCATCTGCAAAATGGTGGAGACGCATCCGACATCGAACATGTCTGCCACCGACGGCTCATCCTTGGCTGCGGCCTTTTGCGCCACCAGCATGATGCGGCGGTCGGCCTCCATGGCCATCTCCAGGGCCTTGATGCTCTTGGGGCGGCCCACAAAAAGCGGGATCACCATGTGGGGGAACACCACCACGTCACGCAACGGCAACAGGGGCAGGTCGATGGGTGTGGCTGGCAGGGGGGTATGTCCGGACATGGAAATCCTCAAAGTGCTCTGTGGAAGTGGGTCCACATGTGGGGATTTTCAACCCTTGCACGCAGCCGTACTGGCGCAAGGGTTGATGGTTCAAAGGGGCACCACATGGCACCCGCTCCGGTCATCTCAGACCGCGTGAAGGAATCCGGCTGATCCATGCACAGGCACCAGCGGATTTCTTCACGCCGTCTCAGGCCTTCTTGGCTGCTTCGCGGTAGACGAGCAGCGGCGGCTTGTTTTCTTCGATGGTGGACTCATCCACCACCACCTTTTCGACGTTGCTGGTATTGGGCAAGTCGAACATGGTGCCAATCAGCGCTTGCTCCAGGATGGAACGCAGGCCGCGCGCGCCCGTCTTTCGGGCCAGCGCCTTGCGGGCAATGGCTTTCAGGGCGGCCGGGCGAATTTCGAGGTCTACACCTTCCATTGCCAGAAGCTTGCTGTACTGCTTAACCAGCGCATTCTTGGGC
>DATLGV010000118.1:0-3034 GCA_035540275.1 Acidovorax sp.
GGTGCGTCGGAGCCGTTTGGCGGGGAGAGGATCAGGTTTGCTCATGGGAGGCCTTTCGGTGACGGTCGGCAGAAGAAATGCGATGCAAAACCAACAGGAACCACTCTACACGCCGCAGCGGCCTGCGCGCACTTGATCAGGGTCACAAATGATGGTGGTTTTCCAGCAGAGCGCGGCGTGTGGCTGGGCTTTGCAGCTGGTTCAGCCACCACTGCAGCGCGCGGCCCGGTGCGGTGAAGCCCGGGCCACCCCATGCGTAGTGCACGCGCACGTTGCGCTCCGGCCGGGCCACGCGGCGTGCCACCAGCCGCCCGGCCTCCAGGTAGGGACGCACCATGGGTTCGGGCAGAAAGCCGCCACCCAGGCCGCGCAGCTGCACGCGCACCTTGGCCTGCATGGTGTCCACCGTCAGCACGTCCTGCCCGCCCAGCAGGCCCATGGTGGCGCCGCCACGCATGGCCGAATCGGCCACGGCCACGGCGCGGTGCTCCAGCAGCGTGGCGTCGGAGATGGGCTCGGGGGCGGTGGCCAGCGGGTGGTGGGGGGCCACCACGTAGATGAAAAGCACTTCGCCCAGTGTTCCCTGCTGCAGGCCGGCGACGTTGTTGCTGGCCACCGATACGCCAATGGCCAGGTCGGCCCGGCCGGAGGTCAGCGCCTCCAGCGTGCCGGTCATGATGCCGTCGCGCAGTTTCAGGCGTGTGGGGGGCTTCATGGCGTAGAACGCGTCCACAAGCTCCAGCAGGGTGTGGGGCGAGATGATGCCGTCGATGGAAAGCGTCAGCTGCGGCTCCCAGCCCGTGGCCACGCGGCGCACGCGGTGGGCCACGGCGTCGATGTCCTGCAGCAGGCGCGCGCCTTCGCGCAGCAGCTCTACCCCGGCCTCGGTGGGGCGGGCCTGGCGGGCGCTGCGGTCGAACAGCAGCACGTCCAGAGCGTCTTCGATCTGGCGCACGCGGTAGGTGAGGGCGCTGGGCACCAGGCCCAGTTGCCGTGCGGCGGCGGCAAAGCTACCGGCCTCGGCAATCACCTGCAGCATGGTCAGCGCATCGGGGGTGAGGACATCGCGGGCGTTTTGCATGGTGGCGCCATGTTAATTCAGATTATTTGAATAGTGCCATCAATCCGCCTGTGCCTGCCGCGGGCGTCGCAGTTCTACAGTCGAGTCTTGAAAGGAGCACTCACATGCTGACTGTTCGTAAATCGCAAGACCGGGGCCACGCCGACCATGGCTGGCTCCATTCCTTCCACAGCTTCTCGTTCGCCGGCTACTACGACCCCGCCCACATGGGCTTTGGCAACCTGCGCGTCATCAACGAAGACCGTATTGCGCCGGGCACGGGGTTTGGCACCCATGGCCACCGCGACATGGAAATCATCAGCTACGTGCTGTCGGGCGAACTGGCCCACAAGGACAGCATGGGCAACGTCAAGGGCATTCCGCCCGGCGACGTGCAGCGCATGAGCGCGGGCACGGGTGTGCAGCACAGCGAGTTCAACCATGCGGTGGGCCAGACCACGCATTTCCTGCAGATCTGGATCGAGCCCAATGTGCGCGGCATTGCGCCCAGCTATGAGCAAAAGACCTTTGCCGATGCTGAAAAGCGTGGCGCCCTGCGGCTGGTGGCCTCGCCCGATGGCGCCCAGGGCTCGGTGAAGATCCATGCCGATGCGGCCTTGTACGCGGGCCTGCTGAATGGCGACGAGTCCGTCACCGTGGCGCTGAACCCCGCCCGCAAGACCTATGTGCACCTGGTGCGCGGCGCGCTGACCGCCAACGGCCGGGCCCTGTCGGGCGGTGATGCGCTGCTGATGGAAAAGGAAACCACCTTGTCGTTGACCGATGGCCACGACGCCGAGGTGCTGGTGTTTGACCTGGCCGCCTGATTTTTACTTCGTAACCACTTTCACTCAGGAGTTATTCACCATGTTCACATCCCTGCAAAACCCCCTGGCCCTCGCGTCCCGTCTGCTGCTGGTCGCGCTCTTTCTGCCTGCGGGCATCGGCAAGCTCACCGGCTTTGCCGGCACGGTCGGCTATATCAGCTCGGTCGGTCTGCCGATGCCCACGGTGGCCGCTGCCGTCGCCGCAGCGGTGGAGGTGCTGGGCAGCCTGGCCCTGCTCTTCGGCATCGGCACGCGGTTCGCCGCGCTGGCGCTGGCCTTCTTCACGCTGGTGGCCAGCTTCTTCTTCCATGCTTACTGGAACCTGCCCGCCGACCAGCAAATGATGCAGCAGCTGATGTTCTTCAAGAACGTGGGCGTGACCGGTGGCCTGCTGGCCCTGGCGGCTTTTGGCGCAGGTGGCTGGAGCCTGGACGCGCGCATTGCAGGCCGCTGATGGAGCGCTGACCCCGAGCGTGCGGTACGCCTGTCCGAGGCCCTGCCGTCCGCTTCTGGTCTTTTTCAGATCTTTTTTAGTTCTTTTTCAGATTTCCCATCATTTCTACAGGAGCCATTGAATGGCACACATCGCCGTTGTTTACCACTCGGGTTATGGTCATACACAACGCCTGGCGCAGGCCGTGGCAGAGGGCGCTGGCGCCCAGCTGGTCGCTATCGATGCAGACGGCAACCTGCCCGAAGGCGGCTGGGACACGCTGGCCGCTGCCAGTGCCATCATCTTTGGCTCGCCCACGTACATGGCGGGCCCCAGCTGGCAGTTCAAGAAGTTTGCCGACGCCTCGTCCAAGCCCTGGTTCAGCCAGGCCTGGAAGGACAAGCTGTTTGCAGGCTTTACCAACAGCGCCAGTACCAATGGCGACAAGCAGATCACGCTGGACTACCTGTTCCACCTGGCCATGCAGCACGGCGGCATCTGGGTGGGCAACGGCATGATGCCCGCCAACTCCAAGGCGGCCACACGCAACGATGTGAACTGGGTGGGCTCGTTCAGCGGCGCCATGTCCCAGTCGCCGTCCGACGCCTCGGCAGCCGAGATGTTCCCGGGCGACCTGGAGACGGGCAGGCAGTTCGGCCAGCGCGTGGCGCAGGTCGCGGCCAGGCTCGGGGGCTGAAGCTGGTAGGCTGGCGC
>DATLGV010000119.1:0-4398 GCA_035540275.1 Acidovorax sp.
GGATCGGACGGTCGTATCAGGCAGCCAGGCGCTTTTCCAGTTGCGCCTTGGTATCGAGCAGCGCCTTGGGCAGGTGGTAGGCCAGCTGCTCGAAGTGGGCCGTGTGCAGCTTGAACTCTTCCGTCCATGCGGCCTTGTCGATGCTGGTCACGGCGTCGAACTTCTGGGCACTGAAATCCAGACCGGTCCAGTTGATCTCGGCGTACTGCGGCGCCACGCCGAACATGGTTTCCTGGCCTTGGGCCTGGCCTTCGATGCGGTCGATCATCCACTTGAGCACACGCATGTTGTCGCCATAGCCGGGCCAGACGAACTTGCCGGCTTCGTCCTTGCGGAACCAGTTCACGCAGAACACCTTGGGCAGCGCCTTACCGGTGGCGGCGATCTGGCCTTCCATGTTCAGCCAGTGCTGGAAGTAGTCGCTCATGTTGTAGCCGCAGAACGGCAGCATGGCGAAGGGGTCGCGGCGCACCACGCCCTGGGCGCCAAAGGCGGCCGCGGTGGTTTCGGAACCCATGGTCGCCGCCATGTACACGCCTTCGGTCCAGGTGCGGGCTTCGGTCACCAGCGGCACGGTGGTGGAGCGGCGGCCGCCGAAGATGAAGGCGTCAATGGCCACGCCATTGGCATCGTCCCACTGGGGGTCGAGCGCGGGGTTGTTGGTGGCGGCCACGGTGAAGCGCGAGTTGGGGTGGGCGGCCTTGGCGCCGGTTTCCTTGGCGATCTGGGGCGTCCAGTCCTTGCCTTGCCAGTCGATCAGGTGGTCGGGCAGCTTGCCGGTGTCTTTTTCCATGCCTTCCCACCACACGTCGCCGTCGTCCGTCAGGGCCACGTTGGTGAAGATCACGTCCTTGTCCAGGCTGCGCATGCAGTTGGGGTTGGTGTGCATGTTGGTGCCGGGGGCCACGCCGAAGTAGCCGGCTTCGGGGTTGATGGCGTACATCTTGCCGTCGGCATGGGGCTTGATCCAGGCGATGTCGTCACCGATGGTGGTGACCTTCCAGCCGGCAAAGCCCGCCTCGGGCGGCACCAGCATGGAGAAGTTGGTCTTGCCGCAGGCGCTGGGGAAGGCCGCTGCCACGTGGTACTTCTTGCCGGCGGGGTTGGTCACGCCCAGGATGAGCATGTGCTCGGCCAGCCAGCCTTGGTCGCGGCCCATGGTGGAGGCGATGCGCAGGGCCAGGCACTTCTTGCCCAGCAGCGCGTTGCCGCCGTAACCCGAGCCGTAGGACCAGATCTCGCGCGTTTCGGGGTAGTGCACGATGTACTTGACCTTGGGGTTGCAAGGCCAGCTGGTGGTGTCCTTTTCGCCTTCGGCCAGGGGCGCGCCCACGGTGTGCATGCAGGGCACGAACTCGCCTTCCACGCCCAGCACGTCGTACACGGCCTTGCCCATGCGAGTCATCAGGCGCTGGTTCACGGCCACGTAGGCGCTGTCGGTCAGCTCCACGCCGATGTGGGCAATGTGGCTGCCCAGCGGGCCCATGCTGAAGGGCACCACATACATGGTGCGGCCCTTCATGCAGCCGTCAAACAGCGGCTGCAGCGTGGCGCGCATTTCAGCGGGGGCCATCCAGTTGTTCGTGGGGCCGGCATCTTCCTTGGCGGCCGAGCAGATGTAGGTGCGGTCTTCCACGCGGGCCACGTCCGACGGGTCGGACCAGGCCAGGAAGCTGCCGGGGCGCTTGGCGGGGTTGAGCTTCTTGAAGGTGCCGGCATCGACCAGCTGCTGGCACAGGCGGTCGTACTCTTCCTGGGAGCCATCGCACCAGTAGATGCTGTCGGGCTTGCACAGGGCGGCCATGTCGGCCACCCAGGCGAGCAGCCGGGCGTTTTTGACGTAAGCGGGGGCGCTGAGATTCAGGCCCTGCATCGTGGGTGCGTTCATCGGGGAGCTTCCTAAGTTGAAAAAACGTTTTTTCAAAGGAAGCGGACCGGGCGGGTCACGGCGAGGCCTGGCGCAGTTGCGGTGCTGAGCGCTGCCTTTGAAAAAACGGCTTTCGTGCTCAGTCGGCGGGCGGGAGCGTGTGTCAGCCCCACGGGTGGAGGCTAGTTCCACGGATTCCGCGGGTCGGCTGGGATGTCAATTTTATGAATCTGCCGCCCATTTGTCTGTCAGACAGGGGTCAAAACCATGCAAAAAAAACATAGGGTTATGCCTGTAATCCGACGCCCGGCAGGCGCCGGGCTGTGGCGCTAGGGCCGGGCCGCACCGCCGCTCCAGCGCTCAAAGCCCGCCTTGCGCAACGCACAGGCCGGGCAGGTGCCACAGCCGTACCCCCAGGCATGCAGCGTGTCGCGCACGCCGTGGTAGCAGGTGTGTGAGTCGTTCACGATCAGATCGACCAGCGCCTGGCCACCCAGGGTCCGCGCCAGCTCCCAGGTGTCGGCCTTGTCCAGCCACATGAGGGGGGTCTCGAACGTGAACCGCTGGCCCATGCCCAGCGACACCGCCACTTGCAGCGCCTTGAGCGTGTCGTCGCGGCAGTCGGGGTAGCCCGAAAAATCGGTCTCGCACATGCCGCCCACCAGGGTGTGCAGGCCACGCCGGTAGCCCACGGCGGCCGCCAGCTGGAAGAACAGCAGGTTGCGCCCCGGCACAAAGGTGTTGGGCAGGCCGGCGGCGGTCATCTGGATCTCGGCGTCGCTGGTCAGCGCGGTGTCGCTGATGTGGCCCAGCACCGCCAGGTCGAGCATGTGGTCGTCGCCCAGCCGGGCGTTCCACTGCGAAAACTGCGCGCGCAGCGACGCCAGCACCGTCTGCCGCGCCTGCAGCTCGATGTGGTGGCGCTGGCCGTAGTCAAAGCCGATGGTTTCCACATGGGCAAAGTGCTCCAGGGCCCAGGCCAGGCAGGTGGTGGAGTCCTGGCCTCCGGAAAAGAGGACGAGTGCGTGTCCGGGTCTCATGGGGGGTTCTCCAGGTCAAACGGGGATGGGATGTGGGGGCGGGACGAAAAAAAGCCCCGCACTGCGGGGCTGTGGGTGATGCCTGCCGGAGCGGTCAGGCCATCATCACGGCGATGAACGCCAGCAGGAACATCATGATGCCGCCCACCACTGGCAGCACCACGGGGACCACGTGAACGACGTTTTCCACGGGGTCGTTCGATGGCGTTGCAGAGGCGTGCGAAGTGTGGTGGTCAGACATGGTGGGCTCCAGATGCTTAAAACTTGCGCAATTCTAGCCGCGAGAACCTGTGCAGGGGCAAAACCCTGCGGTCTCTATGCACAGGTTCTCAGATCAGGTCGGCCTGCATGCCCGCCGCGCGCAGCTGTTCCAGCACCTCGTCCACATGGGTCTTGCCCCGGGTTTGCAGCACCAGTTCAATCTCCACGTTCTGCGCGGCCAGCATGGTGAAGGCGCGCTGGTGGTGCACTTCCTCGATGTTGGCGCCCGCGTCGGCCACGGTGGCGGTGATGCGCGCCAGCACGCCGGGCACGTCGCGCGCGCTGACCTTGATGCGCGCCAGGCGCCCCGAGCGCACCATGCCGCGCTCGATGATGGCCGCCAGCAGCAGCGGGTCGATGTTGCCGCCGCACAGCACCAGGCCCACGCGCTTGCCCTGGAAGCGTTCGGGGTAGCGCACCAGCGCCGCCAGGCCAGCAGCCCCTGCGCCTTCGACCAGGGTCTTTTCAATCTCCAGCAGCATCAGCACGGCCTGCTCGATGTCGCCCTCGTCCACCAGCACCAGGTCGTCCACCAGGCGCTTGACGATCTCCTGGGTGATCTTGCCCGGCGTGCCCACGGCAATACCCTCGGCGATGGTGGATGTGCCCTGCGGGTGGTGCGTGCCCTTGACGGCGTTGACCATGGCCGGGAACCGTGTGGTCTGCACGCCAATGATCTCGATGCCGGGCTTGAGCGCCTTGGCAGCCGTGGCCACGCCCGAGATCAGTCCGCCGCCGCCCACGGCGATGACCAGCGTGTCCAGGTCGGGCACGGCCTGCAGCATCTCCAGCCCCAGCGTGCCTTGGCCGGCGGCCACGCCTTCATCGTCATACGGGTGCACAAAGGTCAGGCCCTGCGCGTCTGCCAGCGCATAGGCGTGCGCGCGGGCTTCTTCGAGCGTGTCGCCATGCAGCACCACCTCGGCGCCAAATCCGCGCGTGCGCTCCACCTTCACGCCGGGCGTGAAGCGCGGCATCACGATGACTGCGCGCAGGCCCAGGCGCTGCGCGTGGTAGGCCACGCCCTGGGCATGGTTGCCCGCGCTCATGGCGACCACGCCGCGCGCTCGCTCTGCGTCGGTCAGCAGCGTGAGCCGGTTGCAGGCGCCGCGCTCCTTGAACGACGCGGTGAACTGCAGGTTCTCGAACTTGAGGAAGACCTGCGCGCCCACGATCTGCGAGAGCGTCTTGGATTCCACACAGGGGGTGTCCAGCACCTGGCCTTGCAGG
>DATLGV010000120.1:0-2234 GCA_035540275.1 Acidovorax sp.
CATCATCAGCGTGATCGACGGCATTGCCTTCCAGACCAACATCCTGGCGCTGAACGCCGCCGTGGAAGCCGCCCGCGCCGGCGAGCAGGGCCGGGGCTTTGCGGTGGTAGCCGGCGAGGTGCGCAGCCTGGCCGGGCGCAGCGCCGAGGCCGCCAAGGAAATCAAGGGCCTGATTGGCACCAGCGTGGAGCGCGTGGAGCGCGGCACGGCCCTGGTGGACAAGGCCGGCGCCACGATGACCGAAGTGGTGGGCGCCATCCGCCGGGTGACGGACATCATGGGCGAGATCAGCGCCGCCAGCAGCGAGCAAAGCCAGGGCGTGTCGCAGGTCGGCGAAGCCATCACCCAGATGGACCAGGCCACGCAGCAAAACGCCGCGCTGGTGGAACAAAGCGCCGCGGCCGCCGACAGCCTCAAGACCCAGGCCGGTCAGCTGGTGGACGCCGTGGCGGTGTTCCGCCTGTCGGCCCAGGCGACCCAGGCGGGCAACGCCACCCCCGCGAATGTGCGCAACAGCACACCCACTGCATCCCGGCTGGACTACCGCAGCGTGGCGCCGCGCCAGCTCACAGCATGAGAAAGAGGTAGCCGTCGGTCAGCAGCCGCAGCACTACGACAGCTGTGCGAGCGAATCCACAAAACCATCCGCATCGACGGCCCGCACGGGCTGGCCGTGGTTGTAGCCGTAGGTGACCAGCACCACGGGGCAGCCTGCGGCCCGCGCTGCCTGCGCATCGTTGCTGGAATCGCCCACCATCAGTGTGCGCGCGGGGTCGGTGCCCAAGGCCTCACAGGTCTTGATCAGCGGCAGCGGATCGGGCTTCTTGCGCTCGAACGAGTCCCCGCCAAACACCTGCTCGAAATACCCGCCAAGCCCCTTGGAATGCAGCAGGGGCAGTGCAAAGTCCCGGGGCTTGTTGGTCAGGCAGGCCAGCCGCAGCCCCCGGGCGCGCAAGGCCCGCAGCCCCGCCTCCACGCCGTCGTACACCCCCGCGTACTGGCCATTGATGGCGAGATAGTGGCGCTGATAGCTGGCCCAGGCCGATGGGTAAAGCGCTTCAGTTTCAGTAGCAACAGAGGCATGATGCATCTGCGCCAGCACATGCTGGAGCACTGAACGCAGCAGATGCTCCGACCCCTTGCCCACCATGTGCTCGATCGTCCGGGCCGCAATCGGCGGCAGCGCCAGTTCACGCAGCATGCGGTTGAGCGCTTCGTTGAAGTCTCCCATGGTGTCCACCATGGTGCCGTCCAGGTCGATGATGGCGGCGTCCACGCGAGTCAGTAATCGGGACGGCAAAGGGGTAGCTGCCAGGGGCATGGTGCAAGGGTTCAAAGACGACAGAGAGAAAGAGGGCCAAGTGTACGGAACCCAAGCCCCCGCCTGTCCACGCCCCGCTCGTCCCCTGCTCGCCCCCGGCGACCTGCCAATAGAAAAGAAAAGGCCAAGAGCCTCACTCAAACTGAACTTCGGTAACCTGAAGAACACCTGCCACCACTTGGCGGCCCCTCACCGTCACGCGAACGCCGTTGCGCAGATCCTTCGCCGCGCCATTGACGAAGGCGACGCCGCTGCCGGAGGCGTCCACCGGCTGTCCGTTGACACGGAAGTCACTGAGGGACCGGTACTGGCCCACGGCTCCGATCACCTCGAAGCTTGCGGGTCCTCCCACCCCGGGAACATAGCGGATGCGCACCCGCTTCGCGACCAGCACACCGTTGACCATGGTCCCGGCGACTTCGAGCTTGACCCCGTTTCCAATGCTGGAGGCGGGCCCACCGGTAATGAGCGCAGAGGCCGCATTCACGCGGGTCCCGTAGAGCGAAAACTCTGACCCCAGACCATTGAAGTTCGACACGATGCCCAGCACGTTGGCAGCAAAGCTGCCCGTTGCCGGCAACGTATGGCCCCGCCGAATCTGCTGCGCCTGAAGAACACCATTCGCGGGCAGGGTGGTCGCCCGGACATACACCACCATGCCGTTGGCCAGTGAGCCACTCGAAAGGGTGCCATTGAAGGCAGCGGCACCGTAGTTGACCAGGTTGCCGCCCAGGCGGAAGGTTTTGGAGGCTGCATCCATTTGCTCAATGGCCCCCGCCATGATCAACGGCGTGCTGGCACTCTTGCGCTCGACGCGGGTGGCCCGCCAGCGGCCATCACCCACAGGCAGGGCATAGACCTGCAAGGTCATGCCTACCGTCACCGAGGACAAGGCAGCCACGCCGTCATATAC
>DATLGV010000121.1:0-2688 GCA_035540275.1 Acidovorax sp.
ACACCAATGCGCTGGGCCTCGATGCGCTGCGCGAGCGCATCAGCGGCTGGTACCAGAGCCGCTTTGGCGTCAACGTGCCTGCGCGCCGCATTGTGGTCACAGCAGGCGCATCGGCCGCGCTGCAGCTGGCGTGCCTGGCGCTCATCGAGTCGGGCGACGAAATTTTGATGCCCGACCCCAGCTACCCCTGCAACCGCCACTTTGTGAGCGCCGCCGAGGGCAAGGCCGTGCTGCTGCCCACCACGGCGGCCGAGCGCTACCAGCTGAGCGCCGACAAGGTGCGTGCGGCGTGGAATGAAAAGACGCGGGGCGTGCTGCTGGCCTCGCCCTCCAACCCCACGGGCACCTCGATTGCGCCCGATGAGCTGCGCCGCATCCACGACGTGGTGCGGTCGCACGACGGCATCACGATGATCGACGAGATCTACCTGGGCCTGTCGTACGAGGAAGAGTTTGGTCACACCGCGCTCGCCATCGACGACAACATCATTAGCATCAACAGCTTCAGCAAGTACTTCAACATGACGGGCTGGCGCCTGGGCTGGATGGTGGTGCCCGAGGCCATGGTGCCTGTGGTCGAGCGCCTGGCGCAGAACCTGTTCATCTGCGCCAGCACCGTGTCGCAGCACGCGGCGCTGGCCTGTTTCGAGGCCGAGAGCATTGCCGAATACGAACGCCGCCGTGCCGAGTTCAAGGCGCGGCGCGATTTTTTCATCCCGGCATTGCAGTCGCTGGGCCTGAACGTGCCGGTGATGCCCGACGGCGCCTTCTACGCCTGGGCCGACTGCACGCAGGCCGCAGGGCGGCTGGGCGTGACCGGTAGCTGGGACTTTGCGTTTGAGCTGATGCGCCGCGCGCACATTGCCGTGACACCGGGGCGCGACTTTGGCACGGCCGAGCCCGAGCGCTTCATCCGCTTCTCGACCGCCAACTCCATGGCGCAGCTGGAAGAGTCTGTGGCGCGGTTACGCACGCTGCTCGGCTGACAAGATGGCGTTCGAGTTCCCCGTCCGCATCTACTGGGAAGACACCGATGCCGGTGGCATCGTGTTCTACGCCAACTACCTCAAGTTCTTCGAGCGTGCGCGCACCGAATGGCTGCGCTCGCTGGGCGTGGGCCAGCAGCGGCTTCGGGAACAAACGGGCGGCATGTTTGTCGTAACCGACGCGCAGCTGCGCTACCACCGCCCCGCGCGGCTGGACGATGCACTGATTGTTACCGCCGCCCTGCAAGGCAGTGGCCGTGCATCGTTGACAATAGTGCAGCAGGCGCTCCTGAAACCAGAGCAGATGACCGACCAGCCCCCGACCTTGCTGACCGAAGGCACCATCCGCATCGGATGGGTGGACGCAGCGACGATGCGCCCCGCCAGAATCCCGAGCACCCTCCTGGAACAACTCACACCATGAATTCCCAAAACATGTCCATCATCTCCCTGGTGCTGCACGCCAGCTGGGTGGTGCAACTCGTGATGCTGCTGCTGCTGGGCGTGTCGGTGGCCAGCTGGGCGGCCATCTTCCGCAAGCTGTTTGCCCTCAAGCGCGTGAAAACGCTGAACGAGGACTTCGAGCGGGATTTCTGGTCGGGCACCAGCCTGAACGACCTGTACGCCGCTGCCGCCCAAAACGCGAAGCAGGCCGGCCCCATGGAACGCATCTTTGCCAGCGGCATGCGCGAGTACCAGAAGCTGCGCGAGCGCCGCATCACCGACCCCGGCACCTTGCTGGACGGCGCCCGCCGCGCGATGCGCGCGAGCTTCCAGCGCGAGATGGATGTCGTTGAATCCAGCCTGTCCTTCCTGGCATCCGTCGGCTCCGTGTCGCCGTATGTGGGCCTGTTCGGCACCGTGTGGGGCATCATGCACGCCTTCACCGGCTTTGCGGGCATGGAGCAGGTCACGCTGGCCACCGTGGCACCAGGCATTGCCGAAGCCCTGGTGGCCACGGCGATTGGCCTGTTTGCCGCCATCCCGGCCGTGATCGCCTACAACCGCTTTGCACGCGACATCGACCGCGTGGCCACGCACCAGGAAACCTTCATCGAAGAGTTCTCCAACATCCTGCAGCGCAACCTGGGCGCGCAGCCCGCGTCCACAGGCCACACGGCCTCGGGCCACTGATCCGGGAGGCGCCCCATGCCCGCCCTAGCCTCCCGCGGCCGAGGTCGCCGCACCATCAACGAGATCAACATGGTCCCGTTCATCGACGTCATGCTGGTGCTGCTCATCATTTTCATGGTGACGGCGCCCATGCTCACCCCCGGCGTGGTCGATGTGCCCAGCGTGGGCAAGGGCAAGAACATGCCCAAGGTAGTGGCGCAGGTCATCGTCAACAAGGATGGCACCCTGCAGTTCAAGACCCCCGAAGCCACGCGCAGCCTGAACCAGCGGGAGATCGGCGACGCCGCCAGCCGCTGGCAAAAAGGCCAGGGGCCGGAGAGCGCCGTGGTCATCAGCGCCGACAAGGGCGTGCAGTACGAAACCGTGGTGAAGGCGATGGACGCCCTGCAAAAGGCAGGCGTGCAACGCGTCGGCCTGTCGGTCAAGCAAGGCGGTTGAACCGAACCCGCCCGGCACCGCTCAGACGCCCATGCACGCCCACACCGACCGCGACCAGTTTGCCCCGCCCCGCCCACCGGCGCGCCTGCGTGCCATCACGCTGGCGGTGCTGGTGCACGCGGTGCTCATC
>DATLGV010000122.1:0-3280 GCA_035540275.1 Acidovorax sp.
ACCCAGGGTCTGTTGATGATTGCAGTGCTGATCGGCGTGTGCGTGCCGCTGTTCAACGTGGCCGCGGTGTGGCCCATGGCCCGGCATGGGCAGCACAGCTTTGCGCGCGAGTTGTTGCGCAACCCGCTGATCATTGCCACCGCCTCGGGCCTGGCGGCCAATCTGCTGGGCTTTCAGATCCCCGAATGGGCGGTGCCCACGGTCACTCGCATCAGCTCCGCATCACTCGCGCTGGGCCTGATGGCGGCCGGGGCGGGGCTGCAGTTTGGCCTGCTCACGCGGGGCAAGGTGCTGAGCGTGTCGGTGCTGGCCATCCGCCACCTGGTGCAGCCGCTGGTGGCGTTTGGCATGGCCCGCATGTTCGGGCTCGATGCCGTGCAGACCACCGTGCTGCTGGCGTTTGCGGCCTTGCCCACGGCATCGACCTGCTATGTGCTGGCGGCGCGCATGGGCTACAACGGGCCGTATGTGGCGGGGCTGGTCACGCTGTCCACCTTGCTGGGCATCGTGAGCCTGCCGTTTGCGCTGGGGGTGCTGCGATGAACCTGGGTCTGAACCGCAGGCGGCTGCTAGGCGCCAGTCTGGTCGCCACCTTGGGCCTGGTCGCCTGCGGCCGCAAACCTGCGCGCGCCCAGGCGGTCCCGGCAGGCGCCACGGTGCTGGCGCTGGGCGACTCGCTCACCTCGGGCGCAGGCGCCACGGCCGACACCGCCTACCCGGCCGAACTGGCCCGCCTGACGGGCTGGAAGGTGGTCAACGGGGGCGTGTCGGGCGACACCTCGGCCCAGGCACTGGCGCGCCTGCCGGGCCTGCTGCAGCAGCACCAGCCCGCCCTGGTCATCGTGGGCATTGGCGGCAATGACTTTTTGCGGCGCCAGAGCGCGGCCACCGCGCGCGCCAACATCCTGCGCATCTGCACCGAGGCCAAGGGCAGCGGCGCGCAGGTGCTGCTGGTGGCTGTGCCGGAGCTGTCGCTGATGGCCGCTGCCGGCCGCCTGAGCGACCACCCGCTGTACGAAGAGATTGCCAAGGAGCTGAAGATCCCGCTGCACGCCCAGGGCTGGTCCAGCGTGCTGGCGCAAGAGCGGCTGCGGTCCGACCAGATCCATGCCAACGCCGCCGGTTACGCTGAGTTTGCACAGGGGCTGGTAGCCACTTTGCGAGACACGGGGCTGCTGGTGCAGTGAGGCCCCAGCACAACGGCCATCACTCCTATTTTGATAGCTGCTCAGGCATGTTGCGCTAGCGCTACCAGGCGATTTCTTTCAAAAACGCCCTCAACCCACATCCAGGGCCCAGGCCACATGCTCCCGCACCAGCGCACTGGCGTCCTCGGCGCGCGCCTGCAGCGCCGTGCGCAAGGCGTCGTCGCCGGTGGCGCGCAGCGCATTGCCCAGTGCCACCGCCACGTTGCGCAGCCAGCGCTCATGGCCGATGCGGCGGATGGGGCCGCCCTCGGTCATGCGTAAGAAGGTGGCTTCGTCCCATCCAAACAGGTGCACCAGCTGCTGGCCCGACAGGCCCTTGCGCTCGTCAAAATCGGGCAGGCGGCTGACCTGCGCAAACTTGTTCCAGGGGCAGATGAGCTGGCAGTCGTCGCAGCCATAGATGCGGTTGCCCATGAGTGGGCGCAACTCCACGGGGATGGGCCCGGCGTGCTCAATGGTGAGGTACGAGATGCAGCGCCGCGCGTCAATGCGGTGCGGCGCGATGATGGCCTGCGTGGGGCAGATGTCGATGCACGCGCTGCAGCTGCCGCAGTGCGCGGTGACAGGCTCGCTCGGTGGCAGCGCCATGTCCACATAAATCTCGCCCAAGAAGAACATGGACCCGGCCTCGCGGTTGAGCACCAGCGTGTGCTTGCCGCGCCAGCCCTGGCCGCTGCGCGCAGCCAGCTCGGCCTCCAGCACCGGGGCGGAGTCGGTGAACACGCGGTGGCCGAAAGGGCCGATGGCCTCGGCAATGCGGTCGCTGAGCTTTTGCAGCCGCGCACGCAGCACCTTGTGGTAGTCCCTGCCACGGGCATAGACGGAGACGATGCCCTCCTGCGGGCGCTGCAGGCGGGAGAGTTCGGCCGCCTGCCAGCCCCCGGGCGCATCCCTGCCCGTGTCGCGCGGCAAATAATCCATGCGCGCCGTGATCACGCTCACGGTGCCGGGCACCAGTTCGGCCGGGCGCGCGCGCTTCATGCCGTGGGATGCCATGTAATGCATGTCACCATGGAAGCCCTGCGCCAGCCAGGCCGAAAGTCCGGGCTCTGCCGCAGACAGGTCCACCCCGGCCACGCCGATTTGGGAAAATCCCAGCTCGCGGGCCCACTCCTGCATTTGAGGAACGAGTTGACTGTTGCACCACATACCGGCCAGATTGTAGAAAGCGGCAGCGATGCCCCTGGCGCCAACCCTGCCGAACCTACGCGCCAATTCATCTGGCAAGGCGAGGAAGACACCGCCGCCTTTGCCCGGCGACTGGCAGCCCAACCCCTGCTGGCCAACGCCTTCGTGACCCTGCACGGCGACCTGGGTGCAGGCAAGACCACCCTGGTGCGCCACCTGCTGCGCGCCCTGGGCGTGCAGGGCCGCATCAAGAGCCCCACCTATGCGGTGGTGGAGCCCCACGAGGCACCAGGCATTTCGATCTGGCATTTCGACTTCTACCGTTTCGACGACCCGCGCGAGTGGGAGGACGCCGGTTTCAGGGACATTTTTGCCAACCCCGGCCTCAAGGTGGCAGAATGGCCGGAAAAGGCTGCAGCGCTTACCCCGCTTGCGGACCTTGCTATTCACATTGAAGCAATGGATGACACCGAAAGGAAGGTCACGCTGCATGCCCCCACCGCCACCGGGCGCAGCCTGCTGCAAGCTCTCTGAGACGCCGTGAACGAACCCACCCTGCCCGCTCACCGCCCTGTGGCTGCCGCCCCCCTGCCATCGCGCCGCGCCGTGTTGCGCGCCGGCAGCCTGGTGCTGTTGCTGGGCGCGCAGCAGATTGCGCGCGGCGCCACCATCGTGGCCGTGCGCGTGTGGCCTGCCCCCGAGTATTCGCGGGTGACCATCGAGTCTGACGGCGCGCTGGTGGCCAAGCAGTTTTTCGTGACCTCGCCGCCGCGCCTGGCGGTGGACATCGAAGGCATCGACCTGAGCCCCGAGCTGCGCGAACTGGTGGCCAAGGTCAAGCCCGACGACCCCAACATCGCAGGCATCCGCGTGGGCCAGAACGCACCCGGCGTGGTGCGCCTGGTGGTGGACCTCAAGCAGCCCGCCATGCCGCAGGTGTTCAC
>DATLGV010000123.1:0-2191 GCA_035540275.1 Acidovorax sp.
AGTTCGTATCGGAAGCTCATGGCCGTCATGCAGCCTGGCGGGCCACCACGCGGCCTGCGGGGTCGAACCAATGGGCTTGCGAGGCATCGATGTCCAGGCTCACCGCATCGCCCGCGCGCAGGCCTGTGCGGTCGTTCTGGCGGGCCACAAACTGAGCGCCGCCGGGGGTGCTCACGTAGATCAGGGTTTCGGCGCCCAGCGCTTCCACCAGGTCCACTTGGCCCGATACCGGCGTGGCGCCAGTGTTGCGCACGGTGATGTTCTCAGGTCGCAGGCCGATGGCGCCGCCCGCCGCGCCTGCCGGGGCTTGCTGCTGCACCGGGGTTGGCAGCTGCGGCAGGGGCACCACGTTCATCTGCGGCGTGCCGATGAACTGGGCCACAAACTGGTTGGCGGGCCGGTCATACAGCTCCAGCGGCGTGCCCACCTGCTCGATGATGCCGTCGCGCAGCACCACCACACGGTCGGCCAGCGTCATGGCTTCGACCTGGTCGTGCGTCACATAGATGGTGGTGGCGCCCAGGTCGCGGTGCAGCTTGGCAATCTCCACACGGGTCTGGCCGCGCAAGGCGGCATCCAGGTTGGACAGTGGCTCGTCGAACAAAAACACCTTGGGCGCACGCACGATGGCGCGGCCGATGGCCACGCGCTGGCGCTGACCGCCCGACAGCTCCTTGGGCGTGCGCTGCAGGTACTGCGTGAGGTTGAGGATGCGCGCAGCGTTCTGCACCTTCTCGTCGATGACCTGTTTGTCTACCTTGGCCAGCTTGAGCGCGAAGCTCATGTTCTCGTACACGCTCATGTGCGGGTACAGGGCGTAGCTCTGGAACACCATGGCCAGGTCGCGCTTGCTCGACGGCTGGTCGGTGATGTCGCGGCCGTCCAGCATCAGCGTGCCGCCATCGATGGTTTCGAGCCCCGCGATCAGCCGCAGCAGCGTGGACTTGCCGCAGCCCGAGGGGCCGACGAAGACGATGAATTCGCCCTTCTGGATGGACAGGTCAATGCCCTTGATGGCGCGGTGTTCGCCAAAGAATTTCTCGATGCCGCGCAGTTGAAGGTAGGCCATGGAATCGGGTTCCTGAAAACTTGATTGCGTGAGGAAGATGGGCTGCGCGTTACTTCACGGCGCCGAAGGTCAGGCCTTGCACCAGCTGCTTCTGGCTGAACCAGCCAAACACCACGATGGGCGCAATGGCCATCAGCGAAGCCGCCGACAACTTGGCCCAGAACAGGCCCTCGGGGCTGGAATAGGACGCGATCAGCGTGGCCAGGGTGCCGGCCTTGGCGGCGCTCAGGTTCAGGCTCCAGAACGCCTCGTTCCACGACAGCACCAGGCACAGGAGGCCGGTGGATGCGAGCCCGCCCATGCCCAGCGGAAGCAGCACCAGGCGCACCTCT
Source organism: Acidovorax sp. (assembly GCA_035540275.1). Lineage (GTDB taxonomy): Bacteria > Pseudomonadota > Gammaproteobacteria > Burkholderiales > Burkholderiaceae_C > Acidovorax. The sequence continues at coordinate 1,402 of DATLGV010000123.1, forward strand.
TGCCACAGGGTGGCGCCGTCCATGCGCGCGGCCTCCAAAATCTCGCGCGGAATGTCCTTGAAGTACGAGTAGAGCATCCAGACCATGATGGGCAGGTTGGACAGCGCGAACACGATGATGAGCGCGAGCTGTGTGTCGAGCAGGTGGCTCTTTTGCGCCAGCACGTAGATGGGCACCAGCGCACCCACGGCGGGCATCATCTTGGTGGAGAGCATCCACATCAAAATGTCCTTGGTGTACTTGCCCTTGAAGAAGGCCATGGCGTAGGCCGCAGGGGCGGCCAGCATCAGCCCCAGCAGGGTGGACAGCACGCTGGTGATGACCGAGTTCTTGGCGTACAGCAGGTAGTCGCTGCGCTCCTGCACCTCGTGAAAATTCTCCAGCGTGGGCGTGAAGACGAACAGCGGTGGCACGGCAATGGCCTGCAGCTCGGTCTTGAACGCGGTGAGGAACAGCCACCCCAGCGGGAAGAACAGCAGCAGGGCCACGCCCCAGGCGGCCACGGTGCGCACGGCCAGCAGGCCCAGCGGGAAGTTGGAGCGGCGTCGTTTGGTCGTTGTCATGAGCGTTGCCCCGTCTTACTTGTCAAGGTTCTTGCCGACCATGCGGATCAAAAACACGGCCGCAATGTTGGCCAGCACCACCGCGAACAGCGCACCGGCCGAGGCCACGCCCGCATCGAAGTTGAGCAGCGCCTGCTTGAAGATCAGGAAGGTGACGTTGGTGCTCGCATCGCCCGGCCCTCCGGCCGTGGTGGTGTAGATCTCGGCGAAGATGCTGAGCAAAAAGA
>DATLGV010000124.1:0-3394 GCA_035540275.1 Acidovorax sp.
CGTCCGGGGCGGCCAGCGCGATCGTGGGCTCGTGCTGGGGCAGCCAGCCCGCCCAAGCCGGAAACCAGCGTATCAGGTGGAACACGGCGTAGCTGCGCAGCAGGCGCAGGCCGTTCCAGCGGCTGGGGGCCGCGGCCTCCACCTGCTTACAACTGTGCTCCATCAGGTGCGACAGGCGGCGGTGCAGGTGGGCGTTGAAGGCGCGGTCCTGGATGATCACGTTGGCTTCCAGGTTGAGCGACAGGCTCAGCGGGTCGAGGTTGCTGGAGCCCACGGTGGACCAGTCCTCGTCCACCAGCGCCACCTTGCCGTGCAGCGGGCGGTCGCAGTATTCGTACACCCGAACGCCTGCGTGCTGCAGATGGTCGTACAGCAGGCTGGCCGCCGCCTTGGCAATGGGCATGTCGGGCCGGCCTTGCAGGATGATGCGTACATCCACCCCGCGCCGGGCGGCGCGTCGTATCTCGCGGATGAGCCGGTAGCCCGGAAAGAAGTAGGCGTTGGCAATCACCACCCGGCTGCGGGCTGCGCGCAGGGCCACGCGGTAGTGGCGCTCGATGTCATTCGTGTGCTGCTGGTTGTCGCGCGTCACAAACAGAGCGTAGGCGGGGCCCGCATGCGGGCGTCCGGTCACGCCTGCGGCCTGATGGCGCTTGCGCTCCTGGCGGCTCAGCACGGTCTCGTGCGTGAAATGGTGCATCTGCGCCACGATGGGGCCGCGCACCTGCACGGCATAGTCCTGCTTGGCTTCGGGACCGAAGTCGGCCATGTGGTCGGCCGAGTAGTTGATGCCGCCGATGAAGCCCAGGTGCCCGTCCACCACTACGATCTTGCGGTGCATGCGGCGCAGCATGTTCAGGCGCTGGCCCAGCAAACGCCGGCCCGGGTCAAAGATGCGAAAGTGCACGCCCGCCTCCACCAGGCTGCCGACAAACTGGTCCGACAGACCGAGCGAGCCAAAGCCATCCACCAGCACATGCACGCTCACGCCGCGCCGGGCGGCTGCCAGCAGCATGGCGTGCAGTTGCTGGCCGATCCTGTCCTCGCGCAGGATGAAGGTTTCCAGCATCACCTCGCGCCGGGCTTCGGAGATGGCCTGGAACACGCGCGGAAAGAACGCCTCGCCGTTTTCGAGCAACTCGAAGTGGTTGCCCGGAACCCAGCGGGACGAGCGAGGCGCACGAAAAGTGCCGCGCTTCACAGCAGGATCTCCGCCGCCAGGGGCGCATGGTCCGAGAGCTTGTTCCAGGGCTTCCTGGGCAGCGCCAGCGGCGAGTGCACGGCCGCGTTGCGCACGTAGATGCGGTCCAGCGCCAGCAGCGGCATCGATGCCGGGAAGGTGCGCACCGCGCGGCCGAAGGCCTGCACAAACACCTCCTGCAGGCCTGCCTCGTGCTGCAGTACCCGGTGGGCGCGGTGGCGCCAGTCGTTGAAGTCGCCCGCCAGCACCACCGGCTCCCGCGCCGGAAAACGGTTGACCAGATCGCACACGCAGCGCAGCTGGCGCTGCCGGTGTGATTCCTGCAGGCCCAGGTGCACACACACCGCATGCACCGGCAGGTGGTGCCCGGGGGGCTGCAGCACACAGTGCAGCATGCCGCGCCGCTCGGGCCCGCTGACCGAGATGTCGTGGTTCTCATAGTGCGTGATCGGAAACTTGGACAGCAACGCGTTGCCGTGGTCGCCGTTGTCATACACCGCATTGCGCCCATAGGCGTACTGCGACCAGATGCTGTCGGCCAGAAACTCGTAGTGCGGCACCTGCGGAAAGTTGGCCAGCCGGCTGGCGTGGCGGTGGTGCGCGCCCAGCACCTCCTGCAGGAACACCAGGTCGGCCGCCACGTCGCGCACGGCCTCGCGCAGCTCATGCAGCATGAAGCGCCGGTTGAAGGTGGTGAAGCCCTTGTGCACGTTCACGGTGAGCACCCTGAACGCAATCGGCGGGGAGTCTGTCGCAGAGTTCTTGGCCATGGGCTGTTGCAATCGTTGGAAGGGGCTCCGGCGAAATCACCGCAGAGGTGCGGCCGGGGCGAATCCTGATTGTTTTGGTCCGTATGTGTTGCCGCTGTAGGACGGCTGGCCGTGGCTTTGTGCTGCGCAGCCCAAAAAAAAGGGCCCCGAAGGGCCCTGGTGACAGCGCGCTGCGCGTCGGCGGCCATCAGGCCGGCAGGAAGCCTTCCACCGACAGGTAGCGCTCGCCCGTGTCGTAGTTGAAGCCCAGCACCTTGGCGCCTGCGGGCAGCTCGGGCAGCTTCTGGGCGATGGCCGCTAGCGTGGCGCCCGACGAGATGCCCACCAGCATGCCCTCTTCGCGTGCGCAGCGGCGGGCATATTCGCGGGCCGGTTCGGCATCGACCTGGATCACGCCGTCGAGCACGCTGGTGTCCAGGTTCTTGGGGATGAAGCCCGCACCAATGCCCTGGATGGGGTGGGGCGAGGGGGCACCGCCCGAGATCACGGGCGAGGCCGAAGGCTCCACCGCGAACACCTTGAGCTGCGGGAACTGGGCCTTGAGCACGCGGGCGGTGCCCGTGAGGTGGCCGCCCGTGCCCACGCCGGTGATGAGGGCATCCAGCCCGTCAGGGAAGTCCGCCAGGATCTCCTGCGCCGTGGTGCGCACGTGGATGTCGATGTTGGCGGGGTTTTCGAACTGCTGCGGAATCCACGACCCGGGCGTCTGCGCCTGCAGCTCCTGGGCGCGGGCAATGGCGCCCTTCATGCCTTTCTCGCGCGGTGTCAGGTCGAACTGCGCACCGTAGGCTAGCATGAGGCGGCGGCGCTCGATGCTCATGCTGTCGGGCATCACCAGGATCAGCTTGTAGCCCTTGACGGCCGCCACCAGCGCCAGGCCGATGCCGGTGTTGCCGCTGGTGGGCTCGATGATGGTGCCGCCGGGTTGGAGCGCACCGGACTTCTCCGCGTCCTCCACCATCGACAGTGCAATGCGGTCCTTGATGGAGCCGCCGGGGTTGCTGCGTTCGGACTTCACCCACACGTTGGCGCCAGGACCGAACAGGCGGTTGATGCGCACGTGGGGCGTTTTGCCGATGGTTTGCAGAATGTTGTCAACTTTCATGGCGTCTCCTGTGAAGTGTCGGGTTGGACAAAAGGGGAAGGTTGTGGAGCGCATTCTGAACCAGTTGTTCTCCGGCCCGGGTGATATGGATATAGCCAGGGAATGGGTCCAGGCCGGTGTCCGCCCTGGCAGGGAGCGGGCCCTATCTGGATGCGCATCGCAGCTTGCACTGGCGTGATCGGATCCGCACAGGCTGATGCAGCGCGCAGCCCCGCCCGGCCACCGGTGGGCGATAATCCACTCTGTGAAGCGTGCCAGACCGCCGCTGGTGCAATCTGGGAAACCAGGCACTGGAGGAACGTCCGGACTGCACAGGAC
>DATLGV010000125.1:0-3306 GCA_035540275.1 Acidovorax sp.
CCCGCAAAAGCGTGCTGCGTACGACCAGTACGGCCACGCCGGGGTGGACCCCAACATGCGCGGCCCCGGCGGCGCAGGCGCCGAAGGGTTTGGCGGTTTTGCCGAGGCGTTTGGCGACATCTTCGGCGACATGTTCGGCCAGCAGGGCGGGCGCGGGCGCGGAGCCGGTGGCCGCCAGGTCTATCGCGGCAGCGACCTCAGCTACGCCATGGAGATCACGCTGGAAGAAGCCGCGCGCGGCAAGGACGCACAGATCCGCATCCCCTCGTGGGACACCTGCGACACCTGCCACGGTAGCGGCGCCAAGCCCGGCACCAGCGCCAAGACCTGCGGCACCTGCCAGGGCGCGGGCACGGTGCAGATGCGCCAGGGTTTCTTCAGCGTGCAGCAGACCTGCCCGCACTGCCGCGGCACGGGCAAGATCATTCCCGAGCCCTGCACCACCTGCCACGGCCAGGGCAAGCTCAAGAAGCAAAAGACACTGGAAGTGAAGATCCCTGCGGGCATCGACGACGGCATGCGCATCCGTTCGACCGGCAATGGCGAGCCAGGCACCAATGGCGGCCCGCCGGGCGACCTGTACATCGAGATCCGCCTCAAGAAGCACGACATCTTCGAGCGCGACGGCGACGACCTGCACTGCCAGGTGCCGGTGAGCTTCATCACGGCAGCGCTGGGCGGCGAGATCGAGGTGCCCACGCTGCAGGGCAAGGCAGCCATCGACATCCCCGAGGGCACCCAGGCCGGCAAGCAGTTCCGCCTGCGCGGCAAGGGCATCAAGGGTGTGCGCGCCAGCTACCCGGGCGACCTGTACTGCCACATCGCGGTCGAGACGCCCGTCAAGCTCACCGAACACCAGCGCAAGCTGCTGCGCGAGCTGGAAGAATCGCTCAAGAAGGGCGGAGCACGCCATTCGCCCAGCGGCGAGAGCTGGACGGACCGGCTGAAGAACTTCTTCAGCTGACCGCGCGCCGGCGTTCCACCTACAACCGCCTGCGGCCTGAAGGCCCAGGCGGTTTTTTCTTGATGCAGGGCAAGAAACTCCCCGGCAACGTCCACCAGCACGATCAGCAAAGTAGGATGGACGCCATCGATGATCACCCGGGAGTTTGGACCTATGAACGTCAACATCACCTTCCTGGGCGGCTCCGGCACCGTCACCGGCTCCAAGTACCTGGTGCGCTACAACGGCAAGAGCCTGCTGGTCGATTGCGGCCTGTTCCAGGGCTACAAGCAGCTGCGCCTGCGCAACTGGCAACCGCTGCCCCTCACGCCGCACCAGATCGACGCCGTGGTGCTGACCCATGCCCACCTGGACCATAGCGGCTACCTGCCGCTGCTGGCACGCGACGGCTACACCCGTGCCATCCATTGCACACCGGGCACGCGCGACCTGTGCACCATCCTGCTGCCCGACAGCGGGCACCTGCAGGAAGAAGACGCGGCCTTCCTCAACCGCCACCAGCTCAGCAGCCACAGCCCTGCCCTGCCCCTGTACACCCGGCTGGACGCATTGCACTGCCTCAAGCAGTTTCAGATCCACGCGTTTCACAAGGCGTTCGAGCCCCTGCCCGGCTGGCGCGTGACGTTTTCGCCGGCAGGCCACATCCTGGGCGCGGCCAGCGTGCTGCTGGAGGTGGGCGACAAACGCATCCTGTTCTCGGGCGACCTGGGCCGGCCCGATGACCTGCTCATGAAACCGCCCGAGGCGCCTCCCCAGGCCGACACGGTACTGATTGAATCCACGTACGGTGACCGCGAACACCCCGCCGAAGGACTGCTCGATGAACTGGGCCCGGCCCTGCAGCGCCTGGCGGCGCGGGGCGGCATTGCCGTGGTGCCGGTGTTCGCAGTGGGCCGCGCGCAGGTGGTGCTGCACGCCATTGGCCTGCTGAAGGCGCAGGGCGTGGTGCCTGCATCGCTCAAGGTGTTTCTCGACAGCCCCATGGCTGTCAGCACCACCGGGCTGATCCAGCACCACATGCAGGAGCACCGCCTGAGCGGCCGCGAGGTGCAGGCACTGGAGCATGGCGCCACCATGATCCAGACGCCCGAGCAATCCAAGGGGCTGGCCAGGCTGCACGGCCCCATGGTCATCCTGTCGGCCAGCGGCATGGCCACCGGAGGCCGTGTGCTGCACCACCTGGCGCTGCATGCGGGCGACCACCGCAACATGATCATCCTGACCGGCCACCAGGCACCGGGCACGCGCGGCGCACGGCTGGCAGAGGGCGAAAAGACCATCCGCATCCACGGCCAGGATGTGGCAGTGCGCGCCGAAGTGGTGCGGCTGTCCTCGGCATCTGCCCATGCCGACGGCAACCAGCTCATCGCCTGGCTGCGCAGCATGGGCCACGCGCCGGAACAGGTGTACGTGGTGCATGGCGAAATGGGCGCCGCCGACAGGTTGCGCCAGCGCATTGAACACGAACTGCGCTGGCGGGCCTCGGTGCCAGAGCACGGCAGCACCTGCGCGGCCTGAGCCCCGGCCTCTTTCTGCGCGCGGAGAGGCGCCCTCGCGCGGAAGGGCAGCGCAGCCATCTCGCATAGCGATGGCAAATCCAAAATAATGGGGAGAAAATCAAGAACCTTCTCATTTCGAGAAGTCCAAGCCCCATGAAAAGCTCCGAGCGCAGTTTTGCGCGCCGTATCGACCTGACCTCACTGCAACTGTTTGTGGCGGTGTGCGAGCTCGGCAGCATCGGCCGCGCGGCCGAGCGCGAATTCATCGCGGCATCGGCCGTCAGCAAGCGCCTGTCGGATCTGGAAACGGCCGTGGACACCGCCCTGCTCTATCGCCACAGCCGGGGCGTGACGCTCACGCCCGCTGGCGAGAGCCTGCTGCACCATGCGCGCACCGTGCTGTTCGGCCTGGAGCGCATGCAGGGCGAACTGAGCGAGTACGCCGATGGCGTGCGCGGCCATGTGCGCATGCACGCCAACATCTCGGCCATCTTCCAGTTTTTGCCCGAAGACCTGGGCGCCTTCGCGCGCGAGCACAGCCAGATCAAGATCGACCTGCAGGAGCACCTCTCCAGCGACGTGCTGCACGCCGTGCAGGAGGGCGCCGCCGATCTGGGCATCTGCAACATCGGCATGGCGAACGGCGGGGCCCCCCTGGAACTGCAAAGCCGCCCCTACCGCGCCGACAATCTGGTGCTGGTTGTGCCCCGAGGGCACGACCTGTCTGCGCTGGAAGCTATCAATTTTGAAGAAGTCCTGGATTGGGACATCGTCGGCCTGCACGCCAACAGCAGCATCAGCCTGGCCATGCGCGCGGCGGCGGCTGCCGCCGGGCGTCCGCTG
>DATLGV010000126.1:0-1791 GCA_035540275.1 Acidovorax sp.
CAGCTCCAGCACCAGCACGCGGATCACCATCTCCAGGGCATAGCGCGACAGGCCATAGCTCAGCGCCGTAACCACCACGATGCGCGTGAGCACCAGGCTGATGAGCGCCGCCAGCACCGTAAAGCCCAGCAGCACCGGCGCGGTGTCCAGATACAGGTGCCGGGCCAGTGCGCGGCGCGTGCCCTTGCCGTAGCTGGACGGCGACAACACCAGCACCAGCACCACCGCGCCCAGGTACAGGATGCGCCACCAGGCCACCGCCCAGCGCCGCGCCGTGTTCCACACACGTTCGGGCAGGGTGAGGCCGGGAAGGCGCGAGATCATGGGCGGATCATAGCGGGGGCATGCGCCGCAACCACCCTTGTCCCGGCCGCGGGCAGGCGTGGGCCCATTTTGCGGAGAAGCGCCACAGACATATACCTCACAAGCTATGAATTGAATAGCAAAATGGACGACCCGCAGCCACTGTCCACCACAACTGCTCACACATGGCGCTTGCCCTGGCTGGGCGTGGCGGCGGCGCCCACAGGCTGCGCGTCGGCACGCGCATGCAGCGCTTCAATGATGTGGCACGTGGCGTCCGCGCCATCGCATCGGCTGCGCAGCGCCTGCAGGTCGGCCTCCAGCACCTGCAGCTCGGCCAGGCGGGTGCGCACATGCACCAGGTGTGCATCCAGCGTGTCGCAGGCGGCATGGCAGTCCGTCTTGCTGTCCCAGTCCAGCGCCAGCAAGGTTCTGACCTCGTCCAGCGACATGTCCATGGCGCGGCACAGGCGGATAAAGCGCAGCTGGTGCACGTCGGCGCTGCTGTACAGGCGGTAGCTGTTGTCGCCGCGCGCACCGGGCGGCAGCAGCCCCTCTTTTTCGTAGTAACGGATGTTGGCGGCCGACACGCCCGACTGCTGGGCGGCCTCGCCAATGCGGAACTGTGCAGCGTGGGGGTCCATGGGCTTGACCTTCAAGTGACTTCAAGGTTTCCAATGATGCCATCGCTTTCGAAAACCGCCAGGAGAAAACACCATGTCTGCCCATTGCCATGACTGCCACCCCGACCACGGCGCCCCGGGTCACAGCCACGACGCCCCCGCCAGCGCAGACCCACGCTACCGCCGCATCCTGTGGATTGCGCTCATCGTCAACGCCGCCATGTTTGTGGTGGAGCTGGGTGCGGGCACCCGGTCGGGCTCGGCGTCGCTGCTGGCCGACGCCATCGACTTTCTGGGCGATGCAGCCAACTACGGCCTGTCGCTGTGGGTGCTGGCCATGGCGCTGACCTGGCGGGCGCGCGCCGCGCTGCTCAAAGGGGCCAGCATGCTGGCCTTTGGCGTGTTCGTGATCGGCCGGGTGGCTTGGGGAGCCTGGCAGGGGGTGCCGCCCGAGCCCTTCACCATGGGTGGCGTGGGCCTGCTGGCGCTGGCGGCCAACCTGGGCGTGGCCGCGCTGCTCTATGCCTGGCGCAAGGGCGACGCCAACATGCGCGGTGTGTGGCTGTGCACGCGCAACGACGCGCTGGGCAACCTGGCCGTTGTCGCCGCCGCGCTGGGGGTGCTGGGCACGGGCACGGCCTGGCCCGACCTGCTGGTGGCCGCCATCATGGCGAGCCTGGCCCTCAGCGGCGGCTGGAGCGTGGTGCGCCACGCACGGCAGGAGCTGGCCAGCATGTCAGGCACTGAGGCCGCCGGGCTCGGCAGCAGGCCGCCGACCATTTGACGCACGACAAGCCCGGCATGGGGCTTGCATGGTTCAATGCATCGCCTGCACGCCTGCTTGCCTTGGGGCTGCATGCCCGGC
>DATLGV010000127.1:0-2275 GCA_035540275.1 Acidovorax sp.
AGCGGGCCATGGCCGCGCCCGGTGGTCACATCGGCGCCTGCGGCAATGGCGCCCAGGATATAGGCCCGGGCGCGCTCTACCGCCTGCGGCAGGGGCGTACCCAGCGCCAGGTGCGATGCGATGGCCGACGACAGCGTGCACCCCGTTCCGTGGCCATTGCGCGTGGCAATGCGTTGCGATGCAAGGCGCCGGCAGGTACCGTCTGGCAGGGCCAGCACATCCACCACCCAGTCTCCGGGCAAATGCCCACCCTTGAGCAGCGCGGCCGGGGCGCCCAGCGCGCGCAGGGCCTGCGCGGCATCGTCCAGTGCGTCCACACCGTCGATCTTGCGGCCCAGCAGCCAGCCGGCCTCGTCCAGGTTGGGGGTGATCACCTCGGCCAGCGGGAACAGCTCCTGCACCAGCACGCTCACGGTTTCTGCGGCGATGAGCCGGTCGCCGCTGGTGGCTACCATCACCGGGTCCAGCACCACGTGCGGCAGCTTGTGGGTGCGGATGGCATTTGCCACCACGCGCACCACTTCGGGGGAGTGCAGCATGCCGATCTTTACGGCGTCCACGCCGATGTCCTGCACCACCGCGTCGATCTGGGCCTTGAGCATCTCGGGCGGAATGCCGTGGATACCCGTGACGCCACAGGTGTTCTGCGCAGTGATGGCGGTGATGGCCGTCATGCCGTAACAGCCCAGGGCAGCAAAGGTCTTGAGGTCGGCCTGGATGCCTGCGCCGCCGCCGCTGTCGGAGCCTGCGATGGAGAGCACGCGCACGTAGCGGCGCGCAGAGGACGAGGGCAGCGTGGAGGACGACGGGGTCAAAGAAGTCATGGCAAAAATTATGGCCTATGCGCTAGCGCAAAAAGGGCAGCGCGCGCTTGTGCTGTAATTTGATTTTTCCGGACGAAACAGGGGTGTCCCGCCATTGAGAACCCACTCTTTGGCGAGCGACTGAGAAATACCCTGGGGCCTGCACAGAACCCTGTGCACTGCGGCACACGCAGCAGCCCCGCTACCCGATCCAGGTCATGCTGGCGTGGGGAGTTTCCCAGAGCGGCCCTGCCCCCGTTTTGTCCCTGGTTGCCTGCCAACTCACGGACCCTAAAACCAAGGACAGACCGACTTATGCCACTTCAACCCTCTTCTTTTGCCATCCTGGGCGCGGGCCTCATGGGCCGATTGCTGGCGGTGGAACTGGCGCGCCAGGGGCACCGGGTGGACATCTACGATGCAGGCAGCCCCGCTGCCGAAGGCTCGGCCGCCACGGTGGCCGCCGCCATGCTCGCGCCCCTGGCCGAATCGGCCATCACCGAACCCGGGGTGGTGCGCATGGGGCACCATGGACTGATCCGCTGGCCCGAGCTGCTGGGCGCCCTGTCCCAACCCGTGTTTTTTCAGCAGGCAGGCACGCTGATCGTGTGGCACCGCCAGGACGCGGCAGAAGCCCAGCGGTTCACTCGCCAGCTGGAGAGCAACCAGCGCACCGTGCCCGAACTCCCCGCGCTGAAGCGCCTCGACAGCCACGCCCTCGCACAGGCCGAGCCCTCACTGGCCCACCGCTTTGCGCAAGGGCTGTACCTGCCCGGCGAAGGCCAGCTCGACAACCGCCAGCTGCTGGCGGCGTTGGTGGTGGAGATGGAGCGGCTGACCGTGCGCATGCACTGGCACGCGCCCCAGTCGCCCGAAGCCTTCAGCCCCGGCGCCCCCGGCCAGCCCGACTGGGTGCTGGACTGCCGGGGCCTGGGCGCCAAGGCCCAGTGGGGCGCCTTGCGCGGTGTGCGCGGCGAGGTGGCGCGCATCCATGCGCCCGACGTCACCCTGCAGCGCCCCACCAGGCTGGTGCACCCCCGCTACCCCATGTACATCGCGCCCAAGCAGGACCATGTGTTCGTGATTGGTGCCACCGAGATCGAGTCCGACGACCGTTCCCCCGCCAGCGTGCGCTCGACCCTGGAACTGCTGAGTGCCGCCTATGCGGTGCACCCCGGCTTTGCCGAGGGTCGCATCCTGGAGCTCGCCACCCAATGCCGCCCCACGCTGCCGGACAACCTGCCGGCCATCCGCCAGAACCGCCCGGGCGTGCTGGAGATCAACGGCTTGTACCGCCACGGCTTCATGATCGCGCCCGCCATGCTGGACGTGACCCTGGAGGTGCTGAACACGGGACAATCGGGGCTGTCCGAACGTTTTGAGCTCCGGCTGGAACTGGAGCCCGCCGCCCCAGCCCCGACCGGAGCCGCAGCCCCCGCATTTGCATGAATATCTCGATCAACCAAGTCCCG
>DATLGV010000128.1:0-2651 GCA_035540275.1 Acidovorax sp.
TTTGACAACGGCCACTTCGCCACGCTGTACCTGAGCCCGCGCGACTACCACCGCATCCACATGCCGTGCGCGGGCGAGCTGACGCGCATGGTGCATGTGCCGGGCGACCTGTTTTCGGTGAACCCCACCACGGCACGCGGCGTGCCCGGCCTGTTTGCGCGCAACGAGCGCGTGGTGTGCTTTTTTGAATCGGCCCAGGGCCCGTTTGTGCTGGTACTGGTGGGCGCCACCATCGTGGGCAGCATGGCGACCGTGTGGCATGGGCAGGTCAACCCACCACGCACCGGTACGCTGCGGCAATGGGACTACGCGCCCGGCCAGGTGCGCCTGCAGCAGGGTGAAGAAATGGGCCGCTTCCTGCTCGGCTCCACCGTGGTGATGTTGTTCCCGCACGGGCCGCTGCAGTTCAACCCGCAGTGGGCGCCTGCCCGGCCCATCCAGCTGGGTGAAGCCATGGCGCAGCGCAGCGCCTGATTTCAGGCCCGACAGGCCTGTAGCACCATAGGATCAAGCGCTTATAGCTATCAAATAAATAGCAACCCAGCGCTATCAGGTGGCAGCAAAGGCCAACGCGGCCTCCAACATGCGGCGCAGGTGTGGCTGCACGCCCGCCGCCACCTCGGGCAGATAGTCAAACGGCAGGGCTTCTTGCATGTAGCTGCACTGCGTCATCTCCAGCTGCACCGCGTGGATGTTCTGTGCGGGCTGCCCGTAGTGGCGCGTGATGTGCCCGCCCTTGAAGCGGCCGTTGAGTACGGCGGTGTAGCCCTGGGCCTCTTTGGCGATGGACAGCAGCTCTTGCGCCAGCGCCGGGTCGCAGCTTTCACCATTGGCCGTGCCCAGGTTCAGGTCGGGCAGCTTGCCCTCGAAGAAGCGCGGCAGCACCGAGCGGATGGAGTGCGCATCCCACAGCACCGCCACGCCGTGCAGGGCGCGGATGCGGTCCAGCTCAGCACGCAGTTGCGCGTGGTACGGTGCCCAGACAGCCTCGCGGCGCGCGGCAATCTCGGCGTCATCGGGCACGTCGCCCTGGGCATAGATGGGCGTGTCGTCAAACGTATCGACCGGGCACAGGCCGGTGACGCTCTGGCCGGGATACAGACTGGCGCCGTCTGGCGGGCGATTCAGGTCGACCACATAGCGCGAGTGCGTGGCCACGAGGATGGACGCACCCAGGTCTTTGGCAAACGCATAGAGGCGCTCCATGTGCCAGTCGGTGTCGGGCACCTGGCGGGCCTCATCGGTAAAGCGCGCGGCCAGCGCAGGCGGCACATAGGTGCCTGCATGGGGCATGGACACCAGCAGCGGCGCGGTGCCGGGGTAAAAGACAAAAGGAGGTGGAGAGGTATCGGTCATCACAAGCTCAGGGGTATGAATTCAATCGGGCGCTTCAATCAGATGCGATGGTTGCCGAGCGCGCGGACACGAACGCCTGGGCCGCTGCGTCGTGCCGCGTATGCCGGCCGCCCGTGGTGCGCCGCTGTCCCGCCACCCACACGCTGTCGATGGCCGAGGTGCGGTGGCTGCCGAACACATGGGCCGACAGCATGCTGTGCGCAGGCAGATCGCGCAGCGCCACATGCTGCGCATCCAGCGTCACCAGGTCGGCCTGCTGGCCAACCACCAGACCTGCCAGGCCACCCATGGCGCGGCCAGCGGCCTGCGCCCCGCCCTGCACGGCCTGCAAGGTCATGGCCGTGGCCACCTCGGGTTGCGCGGCGGAGGCCAGCACATTGCGCTGGCGCAGCGACAGACGCTGGCCGTATTCGAGCATCAGCAGCTCTTCGGCCGCATTCACGCAGGCATGGCTGTCCGAGCCCACGCCCCAGCGCCCGCCGTGCTGCAGCCACAGCGGCATGTCGAAGATGCCGTCGCCCAGGTTGGCCTCGGTGGTGGGGCAGATGCCCGCCACGGCGCCCGTGCGCGCTGCGTCCTGGTACTCCTGCGGGGTCATGTGCGTGGCATGCACCAGGCACCAGCGCTCGTCCACGGGTGCATGTTCCAGCAGCCACTGCACCGGGCGCTGGCCGCTCCAGGCAACACAGTCATCCACCTCCTGCGTCTGCTCGGCGATGTGGATGTGGATGGGCGCCTGGGGGTTGAGCGCCGTGAGGCCCTGCACGGCAGCCGCCAGACTGTCGGGCGGCACCGCGCGCAATGAGTGCGGCGCCAGACCCAAAACAGCCCCTTGCGCTTGTGCTGCGGGCGCAAGGCGCTCCAACAAGGAGAGCATGTTGTCGGTGCTGCGAATGAAGCGTGCCTGGTCCGCACGCGGTGGCTTGGCGCCAAAGCCGCTCGTCTGGTACAGCACCGGCAGCAGCGTGATGCCGATGCCCGCACGCTGCGCCGCACGCAGCAGCGCCAGCGAGAGCGTGGCGTCATCGGCATAGGGCGTGCCGTCGTGGTCGTGGTGCACGTAGTGGAACTCGCACACGCTGGTGTAGCCCGCCTCCAGCATCTCCACATACAGCCAGGTGGCAATGGCCTCCAGCGACTCGGGCGTGATGCGCGCCGCAAAGCGGTACATCAGGTTGCGCCAGCTCCAGAAGCTGTCCTGGCTTTCCCCCCGGTACTCGGTCAGGCCCGCAAACGCGCGCTGGAAGGCGTGCGAGTGCAGGTTGGGCATGCCGGGCAGTACGGGGCCCGGGGCC
>DATLGV010000129.1:0-4002 GCA_035540275.1 Acidovorax sp.
ATGCAGCCCGGCGCGCCCGCACCCTACCCGGTGCGGCGCGCCACAGATTCCACCCGGCCTGCCCCTGGCGCTTCAAGCGCCCCCGCAGGCCGAGCCACCGAAGAGGAGAACACCATGTCCTGGCTCGAAAAACTTCTGCCCTCCAAGATCCAGCAGACCGATCCCACCGAGCGCCGCCAGGTGCCCGAAGGCCTCTGGATCAAGTGCCCAAGCTGTGAGACGGTGCTCTACAAGGCGGATCTGGAACACAACCAGAATGTCTGCCCCCATTGCAGCCACCACCACCGTATCGGAGCCCGCGCCCGCCTGGACGCCTTTCTGGACGCTGAAGGCCGCTACGAAATTGGCCAGGAAGTGCTGCCCGTGGACGCGCTCAAGTTCAAGGACAGCCGCAAGTACCCCGAGCGCCTGAAGGAAGCGCTGGAGAACACCGGCGAGACCGACGCCCTCATCGTCATGGGCGGCGCCGTCAAAAGCATCAACGTGGTAGCAGCCTGCTTCGAGTTCGACTTCATGGGTGGCTCCATGGGCTCCGTGGTGGGCGAGCGCTTTGTGCGCGGCGTGGAAACCGCCATCGAGCAGAAGGTGCCCTTCATCTGCTTCACCGCCACCGGCGGCGCGCGCATGCAGGAAGGCCTGCTGTCGCTCATGCAGATGGCCAAGACCAACGCGGCCCTCACCCGCTTGGCCAAGAAGGGCCTGCCCTACATCAGTGTGCTGACCGACCCGACCATGGGCGGCGTCTCTGCTGGTTTTGCCTTCGTCGGCGACATCGTGATCGCCGAGCCCAAGGCGCTGATCGGCTTCGCCGGCCCGCGCGTGATCGAATCCACCGTGCGCGTAACCCTGCCCGAGGGTTTTCAGCGTGCCGAGTTCCTGCAGACCAAGGGCGCCGTGGACTTCATCTGCGACAGGCGCGAACTGCGCAACACCGTTGCCAGCAGCCTGGCCATGCTGCAGCGACTGCCCGCCGATGCGGTGATGTGAACACACCCAGTCCCGTGGAAGGGACTGGGTCGGGCCTATCGCCCACCATCGATGCTATATTTTCAATAGCAACCAAGGTATATGCGCCTGGCGCATCAGGCCGCTTTGGTGCCTCAACGCATCACGCTCGCCTGCAAATGGCCCAAAACGATCATTGCGACCTGCAGCACTACCAGCGCCACCAGGGGTGACAGGTCAAAGCCGCCCATCAGCGGAATCACCCGGCGAAACGGTCGCAACACCGGCTCACACAGGCGTGCAATCACATCGGCCAGCGGCGAACGACCGCCTTGTATCCAGGACAGGACCGCATAGACGATCAGCAGGCCGATCAGCCCCGAGACCGCCACGCGCATCAGCCCGAACAAGGCCAGCCATGGCAACCAGGCCCACGCCGAGCCCGCGCCGATCAGCAACGTCAACAATGCGTACTGCACCAGTTGCACCAGCGCCGCAGCCACCAGGCTGGACACATCCCATCGCCCCACAGGCGCAATCACACGGCGCAGCGGCATGATCAGCCAGTCGGTCAACGCAAACACCAGCCCACCGACCGGGTTGGAAAACGGCACCCGCTGCCACTGCATGTACAACCGCAAGAGGCAGGCCCCGGTCAGCAAGCCGCCAACGACATCAAGCAGGAAAGAGGCGATCTGATAGAGCATGGATGAGACAAAAGCAGTGGTGTGCAGCAAAAGCCGACAGTGTCATGGGATGATAGCGGGCGAAGGCACCCACGCGCCCATGACCCCACCCCTCACCTTGTCGTCCCTGCCGCTTTTCCCCCTGGGCTCCGTCCTGTTCCCGGACGGGGTGCTGGCCCTGAGGGTGTTCGAGGTGCGCTACCTGGACATGGTGCGCAAGTGCCACCAGGCCGGAGCACCTTTTGGCGTGGTCGCCCTCACGCACGGCCAGGAAGTGCGCCAGGCGGGCGCGCCGGAAGAACGCTTCAACGACGTGGGTACCCTGGCCGTGATCGAGCAGATCGACACCCCCCAGCCTGGGCTGATCATGCTGCTGTGCCGTGGCAGCCAGCGTTTCCGAATCACCCAGCGCCACCACCTGCCGCACGGCCTGTGGGTTGCCGATGTAGGCCACATCGAAAAAGATCTACCGATACCGGTTCCGGACGACCTCAAGAAAGCCTCCACCGCTTTGGCGCAGGTCTTGCACACGCTGCAGTTGCGCGACCCGGACCTGCCCCACCTGCTCTCACCCACCGCGGCGCAACTGGATGATTGCGGCTGGGTGGCGAACCGCTGGTGCGAACTATTGCCCGTCCCGCTGGAACTGAAACAACGGCTGATGGAGCTGGAGAACCCGCTGGTGCGCCTGGAGCTGGTGGGGGATGTGCTGGAGCGGACGGGGATAGCGCCGTCTTGATGCGCATGCCCCCCATTGCCAATGCTCCCGCCCCGTCATCTCCAATGGCATTGAATACGCCCATGCTGAGCACCATCCTGTCGTGGCCACGATCTACCAAGCGGCTTTTTGTGGTCAGCCTGGACCTGTGCACGGGTCTGATTGCCATGTGGCTGGCTTTTACCCTGCGGCTGGACACACCGCATTGGCCCACCGGGCTGCAATGGTTGGTTTATGGCCTGGGCCCCGCCCTGGCGCTGCCCATATTCATCCGCGCGGGCTTGTACCGGGCCATCTTTCGCTACAACGGCATTGCAGCACTCATCACCACGGGTAAGGCGGTTGCGCTGTACGGCGGCCTGCTGTTCGGCATTTTGCTCATAGCGCAATGGGAGGGGGTGCCACGCAGCGTTGGCGCGCTGCAACCGCTGATCCTGCTCCTGATGGTGGGATCGAGCCGAGCGCTGGGCTGGTTCTGGCTGGCGGGTCGACCGCGCAACGCCACCCATCGATTGCTGATTTATGGAGCTGGCAGTGCAGGCGCGCAAACCGCCGCTGCCATGCAGAACATGCGGCAGTACCAGCTGATGGGTTTTGTGGACGACGATCCCCGAAAGACCGGCAGCACCATCAACGGCGTGCGCGTGTACAACCCCAGCCACCTGCCCGAGTTGATCGAGCGGCTCAAGGTCACTGACGTGCTGCTGGCCTTGCCCAGCACCACACGCCAGCGCAGGCACCAGATCATTGAAAACCTCGGCGGCGCCGCAGTGCGCGTACGCACCCTGCCTGGCTTGTCCGATCTGGCCAGTGGTCGGGTCACCATGACGGACTTCCAGGAGCTGGATATCGAAGACCTGCTGGGCCGCGAACCCGTCGCTCCCGATCCGGAACTGCTGGGGAAGAACATCCGCGGCAAGGTGGTACTGATCACCGGCGCGGGCGGCAGCATCGGCAGCGAGCTATGCCGGCAAATCGCAGCGCAAGCGCCTGGACGCCTGGTACTGCTGGACCACAGTGAATACGCGCTCTACAGCATTCACCATGAGCTCAGCACCCTGCAAGCCAAAGGCCTGCTGGACTGCGAGTTGATCCCCATTCTTGCCAACGTCCGTGACGAGACCTGGGTCACCCGCCTGTGCGAGGAATACCGGCCGCACACGATCTACCACGCAGCCGCCTACAAGCATGTGCCCATGGTGGAGGCCAACCCCGGTGAAGGCGTGCTGAACAACGTATTTGGCACCCTCAACATGGTCCGGGCCGCCATCGCCGCCGACGTGCACGACTTCGTGCTGATCTCCACCGACAAGGCCGTGCGCCCCACCAACGTGATGGGCGCCACCAAGCGCGTCGCCGAGATGATTCTGCAAGCCGTGGCGGCAGCTGACACCCACCCCTTCCTCACCGACGCAGCGACGGCCACGGCCCCCTGGGCCAGTCCCACCCGCTTTTCCATGGTGCGCTTTGGCAACGTGCTCGGCTCCAGCGGTAGCGTGATTCCCCTGTTTCGCCGCCAGATAGCAGTCGGAGGCCCCGTTACCGTAACGCACCCCGAAGTGACACGCTACTTCATGACCATCCCGGAGGCGGCCCAACTCGTGCTGCAGGCCGGCGCCATGGCGGAGGGCGGAGATGTGTTTTTACTGGACA
>DATLGV010000130.1:0-7368 GCA_035540275.1 Acidovorax sp.
ACCTGATCCGCCTGCTGGCCGAGCTGGGCGTGGAGACGGCCAAATCCGACATGTCGTTTTCGGTGCAAGTGCCCGCGGCATTGGGCGGTGGCCGCGCGCTGGAATGGAGCGGCACCAACCTGAGCACCGTGTTTGCCCAGCGCGCGGCCACCGCCCAAGGCTGCCGGGACCTGCACCGAGAACGACATGTCGGATTGGGCCGTCTCCACGCCCAGCTCGGCCAGCAGGCGGATCAGGTGGGGGTAGGTGCGCTCGTTGAACACCAGAAACCCGGTGTCCACGCCGTGGGTGACGGGGGTGCCCGACGCATCGGGCAGGGTGACGTCGACGGTGTGGGTGTGTCCGCCGAAGTAGTCGCCCGCCTCAAACAGGGTGATGTCCGCCTGGCCGCGCAACTGGTGCGCGACGGAGAGCCCGGAGATGCCGGAGCCGATGATGGCGATTTTCATGGCCGGCCCCCTCTGGCCGGTGCCTGGAATAAAAAGGTTGCGAAGCGTCCCGAAACGAATAAGAGAGGGAGGGAGGAGAAGCGCTCCAGGAGGTCAGTCGGAACCCAGGGGCCCGAAAGGCTTCGCAACGTTAAAACTGTACGCTGCGCAATCGTCTTGCGCAACGGGTAGAGTGGGGCCGTTTCGGCGAAGTTCCAGAGCCCGCCTGTATTTTTTTTCAAGAAATGTAAAGAAGTCATGGCGCTTACCGGGGAGTAGGCAGGGCGAGCTGCTGTTCGATGGCACGCACCAGGCCCTTGTTGTCCGGCCCGGTCAGGCTGGAGTAGTGGTCCACCAGCTTGCCGTCGCGGCCCAGCAGGTATTTGTGGAAATTCCAGCGGGGCGCTGTGCCCGACAGCTGGGCCAGCTGCTGGTACAGCGGCGAGGCCTCCGGCCCTTTGACGCTGCTTTTGGCAAACATCGGAAATTTCACGCCGAAGGTGTTTTCACAGAAGTCGGCGATTTCCTTGTTGCTGCCTTTTTCCTGGGCAAAGTCGTTGGACGGGAAGCCCAGCACCACCAGCCCCTTGTCCTTGTAGCGGGCATACAGCTCTTCCAGCCCCTTGTACTGGCCGGTAAAGCCGCAGAAGCTGGCCGTGTTGACCACCAGAACCACTTTGCCGCTGTACTGGCACAGCGACTGGGGTTTTTCGTCCTGCAGGCGCGGGAAGGTGTGTTGCAGCGTGGCCGGGCATCCGGCGGGCGCGTCGGCCGCCTGGGCGGCGGGCGCCAGCAACCACGAGGCCCCCAGGGCGGCGGCTTTGAAGAGGAGTCTTGTCAGGCGGTTCATAGGATCGTGGGCAGTGAGTGCTGCCAATTTAACCATTTCATCATTTTTTGTCCACATGAGTTTTTATTTGTACTGAATGGTTTACGCGGCGCGAGCGCCGTTGGATTCAGATTTCTGACCCAAGGGCGCGGGAGCGCGAAAAGCCGCTGTGAAAGCACGCATGGCGCGGTACCCCGCTGACCCTCTCGGGACAAGGGGTGTGGGCGCAGCGCAACCCGGCACCTTGTGCGAGGCGCCGCTCTGGGGACGTCAGCGCAGTGCCCGCCGCGCGAGGGAGGCGGCAGCGGAAGCTATGGGGGCTGTGGCGCCCCCGGGGTGTCAGACCAGTTGCAGCAAGCGGTCCAGCCCCAGCTTGACCCGCACGTCCTTGAAGGCCACCACGCCGGTGATCTTCCAGGGCGGCATGCCCGTGTCGCGGGGAATGGGCTCACCCGTGGGCATGCCGTCGCGGTTGGTCACCACGGCCACGCGCGGAGTGGTGGCGGTGGTGCCCCGGCGGATGACCACCCCCACTTCACGGCTGACCAGGCGCACGAAGGCGCCCGGGGGGTACACGCCCAGGGTCTTGACGAGCGCGGCGCCGGCCTCGTCCACCTGGTGTTCTTCGTCGTAGTAGCTGGCCTGCATGGCGGCCGTGACGGGCATGGGCAGCCGCGCCGCGCGGGGGGCCAGGCGGGCGCCAAAAATATCGGCGCGCTGCAGCAGGCGCGCCATCTGCTGGGCTTCGGTCTTCTTGGACAGGGGGCCGGGCGTGCGGTGGTGGTGGCAGCGCACCGCCTCCAGCCACGCCGGGTCGGCCACGCCCAGGTGGCGCAGCAGCGCCTCGGACCGCGCCGCGTGGTCTTCCACGGCCGTGATCTGGGCGGCGGTAAGGGGCTGGGTCTGCAGCACCAGCTGGTCCTGCAGCTCGGTCATGGCAATGTTCATGCTCAGCGCCGCGTGGCCCAGTTGCTGGACCCGGCCGCTGGGCCAGCGCAGCATCTCGCGCGCCACCACCATGCACACGCAGCTGACCAGCATGGAGTGGGTGGCGCTGTACATGCGCGTTTCCTGGGCTGACAGATAGATCAGCGCCAGCAGGGTGGCGTCTGGCGCCTGCTCGCAATGGCGCGCCAGCTCGTCGTGCAGCGCCTGAAAGCGCCCGCCAAAGTCGCCAGGCGATGGCGCGCGCAACAGCTGCGTGGCGCGCAATTGCAGTTCGGGCCAGTCGGGCAGGGCCTTGCCTGCACGCGCAGCGGCGGCCTGTTCGCCCGCCGTCATCTTCATGGCGGCGATCTCGCCCAGGCTGGTTTCGGCGATCAGCATGCGCTGCAGTTGCGCCAGGTAGGCGCGG
Source organism: Acidovorax sp. (assembly GCA_035540275.1). Lineage (GTDB taxonomy): Bacteria > Pseudomonadota > Gammaproteobacteria > Burkholderiales > Burkholderiaceae_C > Acidovorax. The sequence continues at coordinate 2,612 of DATLGV010000130.1, forward strand.
TGGCTGTCACCGGACTCATCGGTATCCACGCACAGCTCGCGCCCGCGTTCCACCAGCTTGGCCAGCTCGTCGCGGGTGCGGATCACATAGCCCTTTTGCGCCAGCAACGCGCCATCCGCTCCGCGCAGCACAAAAGGCAGGGGGTGGCCCAGCTGGATGGATTCGATGTTCAGGCTGACGAGATTCATGGTGCTCGTTACATTATCTAACGTTTGCACGCCCGCCAAAGCCATGGCCTACCGGGTGATTCCCCGGCTTTTCTGCCGAAGGACATCCGCAAAATGCAAGCATCGGCTCTCAACGTACTGCCGGTGGTGCCTGACCCGTGGTGGGCACTGCAGGTGGGTGGGCATGGTGTGCGCCCCGCAACCGGCGCACGATGCGCCCGAACCATTGGCCAAGGTCATCGACACCGGTGAACACGGCGGGAATCACCAACAGGCTCAGCAGCGTGGAGGTGATGAGCCCGCCGATCACCGCCACCGCCATGGGCGAGCGAAAGCTCGCGTCCGCCGCGCCAATGCCCACCGCGATGGGCATCATGCCTGCGCCCATGGCCAGCGTGGTCATGATGATGGGGCGCGCCCGCTTGTGGCAGGCGTCTACCAGCGCATCGAAGCGCGTCATGCCATGCTCGCGGCGCGCCAGGATGGCGTACTCCACCAGCAGGATGGAGTTCTTGGTGGCGATGCCCATGAGCATGATCAGCCCGATGAGCGAGGGCATGGAGAAGCTCTTTTGCGCAATCAGCAGGCCCACGAAGGCGCCGCCCAGCGACAGCGGCAGCGCCGCCAGGATGGTCACCGGGTGCAGAAAGTCCTTGAACAGCAGCACCAGCACGATGTAGATGCACAGCACGCCGGTGAGCATGGCCAGGCCAAAGCTGGCAAACAGCTCGCCCATCATTTCGGCGTCACCGATCGTGACCTGGCGCACGCCAGGCGGCAGGTTCTGCAGGGAGGGCAGCGCCTCCACGGCCTTGGTCACATCGCCCAGCGGCTGGCCCGACAGCTCGATCTCGAAGTTCACGTTGCGCGCACGGTCGTAGCGGTCCACCACGGCCGGGCCGCCGCTGAACTCCAGCGTGGCCACCTGGCCCAGCATGACCGGGCCTTTGGCGCCAGGCACCGACAGGCGCTCCAGCAGCGACAGGTCCTTGCGCGCATCGTCCTGCAGCTTGACGACGATGGGCACCTGGCGCGCGGCCAGGTTGAGCTTGGGCAGCGACACGTCATAGTCGCCCACCGTGGCGATGCGCAGGGTTTCTGCCATCGCGCTGCTGGTCACGCCCAGGTCGGCGGCACGGGCAAAGTCGGGGCGCACGGCGATCTCGGACCGCACCAGGCCGGCCGTGGACGCAATGCTGCCCAGGCCCGGGATGGTGCGCAGGTCCTTCTCGACCGCCAGCGCGGCCGTGCTCAGCGCCTGCGGATCGTCGCCCGTGAGCACCAGCACGTACTTCTCGCCCGAGCCGCCCAGGCCGACCTTGCTGCGCACGCCCGGCAGCGTCTCCAGCGCGGCACGGATCTGGTTCTCGATGCCCTGCTTGCGCGGCCGGTCGCCGCGCCCGGACAGCAGGATGGTCAGCGTGGCCTTGCGTTTTTCGGTGTTCGCACCGCCCATGAAGGGGTCGGTGCCGGCCGAGCCGCCACCGATGGTGGTGTAAACGCTCTGCACATGCGCCACCTGGGCAATGCGCTGGCGCGCGTCCTCCGCCACGGCACGCGTCTGCGCCAGCGTGGCGCCGGGCGGCAGCTCCAGGTACACCTGGGTCTGCGAGTTGTCGTCCGGCGGGATGAAGCCCGTGGGCAGCAGCGGGATCAGCGCCAGCGACCCGGCGAAGAACGCCGCCGTGGCGATGAAGGTCATCCACCGGTGCCGGATGCACCAGGCGGCCCAGCGCAGGTACACCCGCATCCAGCGCGGCTCTTTGTGGTCGCCCACGATGGGCTTCAGGATGTAGGCCGCCATCATGGGCGTGAGCAGGCGCGCCACCACCAGGCTGGCAAACACCGCGAGCGAGGCCGTCCAGCCGAACTGCTTGAAGAACTTGCCCGCAATGCCGCTCATGAACGCCGTGGGCAGGAACACCGCGATCAGCGTGAAGGTGGTGGCGATCACGGCCAGGCCGATCTCGTCGGCCGCCTCCATGGCCGCCTGGTAGGGCGTCTTGCCCATGCGCAGGTGGCGCACGATGTTCTCGACCTCGACGATGGCGTCGTCCACCAGGATGCCCACCACCAGCGACAGCGCCAGCAGCGTGATCACGTTGATCGAGAAGCCCAGCCAGTACATGCCGATGAACGCCGGGATCACCGACAGCGGAAGCGCCACGGCCGATACAAAGGTGGCGCGCCAGTCGCGCAGGAACAGCCACACCACCAGCACGGCCAGCAGCGCGCCTTCGTACAGCAGGTGCATGGAGCCGTCGTATTCCTCCTGCACGGGCTGCACGAAGTTGAAGGCCTCGGTGATCTCGAGGTCGGGGTGCCGCGCACGCAGCTCCTGGAGGGCCGCCTGCACGGCGGCGCCCACCTCCACCTCGCTGGCGCCCTTGCTGCGCGCCACCTCGAAGCCCACCACCGGCTTGCCGTTGAGCAGGGCCAATGCGCGGGGCTCGGCGATGGTGTCCGTCACCGTGGCCACCTGGTCCAGCCGGACGTGGCGGCCGTCCGGCAGCGCCAGGGTCAGGCCCGCCAGCTCCTGGGCCGACCGCACCGTGGCCAGCGTGCGCACGGGCTGCTCGCTGCCGCCCAGATCGGTGCGACCGCCCGCGCTCTCCGTCTGCACCAGGCGCAGCTGGCGCGACACATCGGACGCCGTGGCGTTCAGCGCTTGCAGCTTGACGGGGTCGAGCGCCACATGCACTTCGCGCTGCACCCCGCCCACGCGGTTGACGGCGCCCACGCCGCGCACGGTGAGCAGCTTCTTGGCCACGGCATCGTCCACAAACCACGACAGCGCCTCGTCGTCCATGCGGGCCGATGCGATGGTGAAGGCCAGCACCGGCTGCGCGGCCAGGTCCATCTTGGTCACGATGGGGTCGCGCACGTCGCCAGGCAGCTCACCGCGCACGCGGGCCACGGCCGAGCGCACGTCGTCCAGCGCCTCCTGGGTGGGCTTCTCCAGCCGGAACTCGGCGGTGAGCGTGGCGCCACCGTCCTGCACCTTGGTGTGGATGTGCTTGAGGCCCTGCAGCGTGGCGATGCTGTTCTCGATCTTGCGCGCCACGTCGTTCTCGAGCTGCGCGGGCGAGGCGCCCGGCAGCGCCACGGTCACCGAGATGGTGGGCAGCTCGATGTCGGGAAAGTTCTGCACCTTCATGGCGTTGAAGGACAGCAGGCCGCCAAAGGTCAGCAGCACAAACAGCATCAGCGCCGGTATGGGGTTCTTGATGGACCAGGTGGATACATTCATCTGGAATGCTCCTCAATGGATAGCTGTTGACGCATGACCCGCCGCCGCCACAGGCACTTTCTGCATGAAAGGCTGGCTGGAGGACTGCTTGCCCGCCGTTGGCGCAGCGGCGGGGGCCGCCACGCGCACCAGGTCTCCGTCGTTCAGAAAACCCGCACCGCGCACGGCCACGGTGGCTTGGGCGTCCAGGCCGGACAACACCTCCACGCGGTCGGCCACGCGGCGGCCCGTCTGCACCTTGCGCTGCACAACGCGCTGCTCGGCCCCCACCACGAACACGTAGGAGAAGCCATCGCGCACCACCAGCGCCTCCTGCGGCACGGTGAGCGCCTCGCTCTGGCCCAGCGCGAAGTCACCCCGCGCAAACATCCCGGCACGGAAGTCCGCGTTGGCGGGCAGATCGACATAAACCAGCGCATTGCGCGTCTGCGGGTCCACCGTGGGCGCGACCATGCGCACCGTGCCCTCGGCCACGGCGCCGCTGGCGGCAGTGACGCTAACCTTGGCACCCGGCTGGATGCGCCGCAGCTCGGTGGACGTGACCTCGGCGCGCCACTCCAGGCGGCCCTTGCGCACCATGCGGAACAGCTCGGTGCCTGCACCCACCACCGCACCCACGGTGGCGGTGCGGGCCGAGATCACGCCGCTATCGGGCGCCACCACCTGGGTGTATTTGAGGCGCAGTTGCTGCGCGTTCAGCGCGGCCTTGGATGCCTCCACGCGGGCCTGGGCGGTCTGCTCGGCCGTGGTGAACTGCTGGATCTGCTGCTGGCTGAGTGCGCCGGTGGCCTGCAGCGAGCGGGCGCGGTCGGCATTGGCCGTGGCCTCGGCCGCATGGGCCTGGGCTTCGAGCAGGCTGGCGCGCGCCTGGGCCACATCGGCCAACACCGTGTCGGCCGAGAAGGTGGCCAGCACCTGCCCGGCCTTGACCGCATCGCCCACGTTCACGCGCACCTCGGTCAGGCGCAGGCCGTTGCTCTCCGCGCCAATGCTCGCCTCCTGCCAGGCGGCGATATTTCCGTTCGCCGCCAGGCGCAGCGGCACCGGCATGCGCTGCGGCTGCGCCGTGCTGACGGTGAGCGCAGGCCGGGGCTGGCCCGCCTTGGGTTCATCGGCGGCACGCGATGCAGCCGAGAAAACCAGCGCACCGCCTGTGGCCAGCACGCAGGCGGTGATCACGGCCAACGCCGTGGGAGAGAACTTGAAGGAAGAGAAATTTTGCATTTGCTTTCGTCCTGAAGAATCCATATCAGTTTTCCGTCGCGCTGCGCACCGCGCGCTCGGCATGCAACTGGCGCGGTCCAGGCCAGTGCCCCCGTGCAAGGGCCGCCCCGCCGCAC
>DATLGV010000131.1:0-2437 GCA_035540275.1 Acidovorax sp.
GACAGGCGCTTGGCCGTGATCTCGCCCTTTTCGTTTTCGAAGTAGTAGCGGACGTTCGGGTGCGTCTTCCAGCGCTGGAACTCTTCGAACGGGCTCAGATAGGGGTTGGCGTAGCCCAGACCGGTGACAAAGCCTACGGCCACCTTGTTGCCCTCCAGGTGGTACAGGAAGGCGCCGCCATAGGTGTCGTTCTCCATGGGCCAGCCAGCGGTGTGCATCACAAAGCCGGGCTGGTGCTTCTTGGGATCGATCTCCCACAGTTCCTTCACGCCAATGCCGAAGCTTTGCGGGTCGCGGTCCTTGTCGAGGTGGAACTTGGCAATCAGCTGCTTGCCCAGGTGGCCGCGTGCGCCTTCGGCAAACACGGTGTACTTGCCCAGCAGTTCCATGCCGAGCTGGAAGTTCTCGGTGGGCTCGCCGTCCTTGCCAACGCCCATGTTGCCGGTGGCCACGCCCCGTACCGCAGGTACGCCTCCATTTTCGGAGCCGTCTGTGTAGAGCACTTCAGCCGCGGTGAAGCCGGGGAAGATTTCCACACCCAGGGCTTCGGCCTGTTCGCCCAGCCACTTGGTCAGGTTGCCCAGGCTGATGATGTAGTTGCCGTGGTTGTGTGCAAACGGCGGCAGGAACATGTTGGGCACGCGAAAGCCCGACTTTTCGCTCAGGAAGATATAGGCGTCGTCGGTGACGGGCTGGTTCAGGGGCGCGCCCTTGGCCTTCCAGTCGGGGATCAGCTCGGTGAGGGCCTTGGGGTCCATGATGGCGCCCGACAGGATGTGCGCACCGGGCTCGGAGCCTTTTTCGAGCACCACGACCGAGACATCCTGGCCTTTTTCGGCCGCCAGTTGCTTCAGGCGGATCGCAGTGGCAAGGCCGCCAGGGCCGCCGCCAACGACCACCACGTCGTATTCCATGGATTCGCGGGGGCCGTATTGGGCGAGGATTTCTTCGTTGGTCATGGGCTTCTCGTCGGGCGTTTGATAATGGATTATTTTCTACAGAGCGCCGACCGCGCCCTGTCTGTCTGGCGACTGATTGTATTCACGGAATATAGACAATCGAACGACCGTTCTATTTTGATCAGTAGGGAGACTCTAAATGGCATACAGCATCGACTTGTCCGGCCGCGTGGCCTTCATCACGGGCGCCTCCAGCGGCCTGGGCGCGCAGTTTGCCCGCACGCTGGCCCGCGCGGGCGCAGGCGTCGTGCTGGCTAGCCGCCGGGTGGAAAAACTCAAGGAGTTGCGCGCGCGCATCGAGGGCGAGGGCGGTGACGCCCACGTGATCGAGCTGGACGTGACCGACCATGATTCCATCAAGTCCGCCGTGGCCCATGCCGAGACCGAAATGGGCTCCATCGACATTCTGGTCAACAACTCGGGCGTGAGCACTACGCAGCGCATCCAGGACGTGACGTCCGAGGACTATGACTTCATTTTCGACACCAACGTGAAGGGCGCCTTCTTTGTGGCGCAAGAGGTGGGCAAACGCATGCTGGCCCGCTCGCGCGGCGCGGCGCCGGGCAGCTTCACGGGGGGGCGCATCATCAACATCGCGTCGATGGCGGGCCTGAAGGTGCTGCCGCAGATCGGCGCCTATTGCATGAGCAAGGCCGCCGTGGTGCAGATGACCCGGGCCATGGCCCTGGAGTGGGGCCGGTTCGGCATCAACGTGAATGCGATCTGCCCCGGCTACATCGACACGGAAATCAACCACCACCACTGGCAGACCGAGCAGGGCAAGAAGCTCATGGACATGCTGCCGCGCAAGCGCGTGGGCCAGCCGCAGGACCTGGACGCGCTGCTGGTCATGCTGGCCAGTGACCAGAGCCATTTTGTGAACGGCGCGGTGATCGCTGCCGACGACGGCTTCGCGGTCTGACCCCCGGGGCATGGGCGGCCATGAAGATAGAAATCCCCGAGGTCAAGAAGCTGGTCTTTGAAATGCGGTTCCCGGTGCGCTGGGGCGACATGGACGCGATGGGCCATGTCAACAATACGGTGTACTTCAGGTACCTGGAAACCGCGCGCATCGAGTGGATGGTGTCGGTGGGTTGCAACCCCGACCCGCGCGGGCAGGGGCCGGTCATCGTCAATGCGTTCTGCAATTTCTACAAGCAGCTCGAATACCCGGCCGATGTGCTGCTCAAGCTCTACGTGAGCGACCCGGGCCGTACCACGTTCGAGACCTGGGGCACGATGGAACGCGTGGACCAGCCAGGCGTGATCTGTGCGGCTGGCGGTGCCACGACGATCTGGGTGGACTTTCCACAGCAGAAAGCGGCTCCGCTGCCGGACTGGATGCGTGCACTGGTCCGTTGACGCATGGGTCACAGCGGCGCGGCGGTTGCGCACGGCGAGTCGGGAATTCGCAGGCGCGAGCCCGCAAGCCCTGCGCCCAGGTATCAGGGGGCGCGGCCCCGGTGCCGGATTCTTCT
>DATLGV010000132.1:0-9310 GCA_035540275.1 Acidovorax sp.
TTCTTTCAGGCGCACGGCCTCTTCAACGGCGATTTCGTCAAAGGGGTTCATGCTCATCTTCACGTTGGCGATGTCCACACCCGTGTTGTCCGACTTCACGCGGACCTTCACGTTGTAGTCCACCACGCGCTTGACAGGGACGAGGATTTTCATGGGGCTCCTGGAGGTTGTTCAATCAGTCCTGGCGCAGCAGTTCGCGGCCAATAATGAGTTGCTGGACCTGGGTCGTACCTTCGTACAGGCGCAGCAGGCGGGCGTCGCGGTAAAAGCGCTCCACGGGATATTCGTTGATGTAGCCTGCACCGCCATGGATCTGCACACCTCGGTCGGCCACGCGGCCCACCATTTCGGTGGCAAAGAGCTTGGCGCAAGACACGCGCATGGAAATGTCCGGGTCGGACACATGTGCTGGCTTGCCATCAAAGCGCTGTGCCACGTCCTGCACCAGCGACCAGCCCGCCAGCAGTTCAGCCTGGCTGTCGGCCAGCATGGCCTGGATCAGCTGGAATTCGCCGATCGCCTTGCCAAACTGCTTGCGCTCGCGGGCGTAGCGGCGCGATTCGTCGATGACGCGCGAGGCCAGGCCACACGAAACAGCCGAAATGTTCAGCCGACCCCGGTCCAGCACTTTCATGGCAGTCTTGAAGCCTTGCCCCGGTACGCCGCCAATGATGTTGGCCGAAGGTACACGCACGTTCTCAAGGATCACATCGCAGGTCTTGGTGCCGCGCTGGCCCATCTTCTTGTCGTTCTTGCCCAGGGTGATTCCCGGTGTGTGGGCGGGCACGATGAACGACGACACGCCGCCTGCACCGGGACCGCCCGTGCGCGCCATGAGGGTGAAGGCACCCGCGCGCGGTGCGTTGGTGATGTAGCGCTTGGTGCCGTTGAGCACATAGTGGTCCCCATCGGGCTCAGCGCGTGTCTTGAGCGAGGCGGCGTCCGTGCCCGCGTCGGGCTCGGTCAGCGCAAACGACATGATCAGCTCGCCACTGGCCACGAGAGGCAGGTACTGCGCCTTTTGCTCGGGCGTTCCGTCCATCAGGATGCCCTGCGAACCGATACCAATGTTGGTGCCAAACACCGAGCGAAACGCCGCAGCAGTGCGGCCCAGCTCGTAGTTCACCCGCACTTCCTGGCTGACCGACAGGCCGATGCCGCCATATTCCTCGGGCACGGTCAGACCGAAGAGGCCCATCTCCTTCATGTCCTCGATGATGTCGGCAGGGACTTCGTCGTGCTCTTCGAGATGGCTTTCGGCGGGTACAAGGCGCTCGCGCACAAAGCGCTGGATGGTGGGCAGCAGGATGTCAAACGATTCGGCGTCAAGGGCCATGGCACTCTCTTTGGGGTCAGCGGTGTTGAAAATCTGGGGTGCGCTTGTCGAGGAAGGCGTGCATGCCCTCGTGGGCATCGGCACTGGCAAAGCGCTCGTACAGCGCGTGGCGTTCAAACAGGATGCCTTCGGCCAGCGGGCTTTCCCAGGCGCGGTTGACCGATGCCTTGATGGCCATGAGCGCGGGTAACGAGAACCCGGCAATCTGCGTGGCCAGCTCGAGCGTGCGGTCCAGCAGCTCGGCGTCGGGCACGATGCGCGAGACCAGACCATAGCGGTCGGCTTCGTGTGCGTCGAGCGTTCGGGCCGAAAGACACATGTCCATCGCCTTGGCCTTGCCGATGGCGTGCGGCAGGCGCTGTGTGCCTCCCGCGCCGGGCAGCATGGCGAGCTTGATTTCGGGCAGCGCAAACCGGGCCGATGCGGCGGCCACGACGATGTCGCAGGCCAGGGCCAGCTCGCAGCCCCCGCCCATGGCGAAGCCTGCCACGGCAGCCAGCACCGGTTTGCGTACCTGGCGAATGGTCTCCCAATTGCGGGTGATGAAGGCGCCACGGTACACATCCATGAAAGACCAGTCGGCCATGGCCGCTATATCGGCTCCCGCAGCAAACGCCTTGGTGCTGCCTGTGATTACGATGGCGCCGATGCCTTCATGGGCATCAAAGGCCAGCAGGGCAGCACCCAGTTGGTCCATCAGGGCGTCATTGAGTGCGTTGAGCTGCTGGGGCCGGTGGAGCGTAATCACGCCCACCCGGCCATGGGTTTCCGTCAGGATCAGTGCTTCATTCATGGTGGGCATGGGTGCTGCGGCTGGAGTGTCTGATCAGTCGATGTTGATCTTGGCCTCTTGGATCAGGCCTGACAGCAGCTTGGTCTCTTCGGTCAGCAGGGTGCGGAACTCGGCGTTGTCCAGGCCCACGGGCTCTGCGCCCAGGGATTCATAGCGGTTCTTGGTGCTGGGCAGGGCCAGCACCTTGGCGATCTCTCGCACCATGCGTGCCGTGACGTCAGCAGGCGTGCCGTTGGGGGCCCACATGCCAAACCAGATGTCCAGCTCGGCACCCTTGAAGCCCAGCTCTGCCAGTGTGGGCACATCCGGGAAGAACGACGATCGCTTGGCCCCCGCCACGGCCAGCATGCGCACCTTGCCTGCGCGTACATGCGGGAACGCAATGCCTGGGTCAAACACGTAGTCAGCCTGGTTGGCCATCACGTCCTGCAGCGCGGGCGCTGCGCCCCGGTAGGGGATGTGCGTGGCAAACACACCGGTAACCTTCTTGAACAGCTCGCCCGCCAGGTGGGGCGGCGTGCCTGGGCCGGCGGAGGAGTAAGACAGCTTGCCGGGGTTGGCGCGGGCGTAGGCCACAAACTCCTTGGCATCCTTGAGGGTGGACTGGGGCTTGACCACCAAGTACATCTGGCTGCGACCCACGCCCGCGATGGGCGTGAGGTCTTTTGCAGGGGCAATGGTCTGCTTGAACAGGAAAGGGTTGGCCGTCTCGAACGAAGTGGGAGCGATCAGGAAGGTGTGGCCGTCCGCTGGCGCTCGAATCACCTCGGCCGCTGCCACGTTGCCGCTGGCACCGGGCTTGTTGTCCACCACCACGGGCTGACCGAGCGCCTCGCTGAGCGACTGGGCCATGACACGTGCCATCACATCGGTGGTGCCGCCGGGGGCAAAGCCAACCACGATCTTGATGGGCTTGGTGGGCCAAGCCTGGGCCTGCACCGTGCTGATGGTGCACAGGGCGCAGATTGCCAGGGCGGCAGACTGGATGAGGCGCCTGCGCGTGGGGGAAAGTTGGCGTGTGAACATGTCGTTGTCTCCTGCTGGTTTGTTGTGTGTAGTGATCGACGGGAAGGGGCGCCTTCAGGGTGCCTGTTCTTGCAGCATTTCGCGCAACTTGAACTTCTGGATCTTTCCGGATGGCGTGGCAGGCATCACCTCGCGCACGATCAAGCGCTCAGGGATGTACTGCACGGCGATCTTCTGGTCTTTGAGGAACTGCACGAGACCCGGCAGGTCGATGGTGTGACCGGGCTTGGGCACCACCACGGCGCAGGCGCGTTCGCCCAGGCGCTCGTCGGGGTAGGCCACGATGGCGGCCATGGCGACAGCGGGGTGGCGGTAGAGCAGCGACTCGACCTCGACCACCGGTATGTTCTCGCCGCCCCGGATGATCACGTCCTTGCTACGGCCGGTGATGCGCAGGTAGCCGTGTTCGTCAATGCGCGCGAGGTCGCCAGTGTCAAACCAGTCGTCGGCGTCGGTGGCGTTCAGGTGTGCGCGGTGCAGATAGCCGCCAAAGTTGGAGCACGAGCGCAGCATCAGCTTGCCCGGTTCGCCCGGCGGCAAGGCTTTGCCGTCCACATCCAGCACCTTGATTTCCACACCGGGCAGCGGGCAGCCATCGGTGTTGAAAGAGCGCTCATCGTTGTCTTCGAGCCGAGTCAGCGTGACGGCACCGTTTTCGGTCATGCCCCAGGCCGAAACGATCTTGGCACCCAGCGCCTTGCGCGCCTGCTCGACCAGCGGGCCGGGGATGGGCGCACCCGCACACAAGAAAGTGCGCAGGCTGGGCACGGCCTTGCCGCTGTCACCCACCGTGCGGGCCAGGTCGGTGAGGAACGGAGTGGAGGCCATGGTGAAGGTGGCCTTCTCTGCATTGATCAATGCGATCGCCTTGGCGGGGTCCCACACGTCCTGCAGCACTGCGCTGGCCTGCAGCAGGATGGGCATGATGAGCCCGTACATGAACCCGGTCTGGTGAGCCATGGGCGAGGCCATCAACACCACATCGTTGGCGCCCAGTTGCAGGCGCTCGGCATACGGAATGATATTGGCCATCACCGTGTTGGATGAGTGCATCACCCCCTTGGGTTCACCGGTGGTGCCCGAGGTGTAGATGAGCTGGGTGACGTCATCGGGGCGTGGGCGGTGAGCTGCCAGGATGGCCGGTGCATCCGGCTGTTGTTCCCATTCGGGGCCGCTGAGCAGGGCCTCAAAGCTGTTGATGCCGCTGCCGCCGACGACCACCACATGCTTGAGGTGCGGGAGGCTGGGCTGCAGGGAGGTGATCATCTGCTCAAAGTCAAAACCCCGGAAAACCTTTGGCGCAATCACCACCTTGGCCTCGCCATGCTGCAGCATGAACGAGAGTTCGCGCTCGCGGAAGATGTGCATCAGCGGGTTCATCACCGCGCCGATGCGCGAGCAGGCCAGGTACGTCAGCGTGAACTGCCACCAGTTGGGTAGCTGGCACGCCACGATATCGCCACGGCCCACGCCAAGGCGCGAGAGGCCTACGGCAATCCGGTCGGCCATGCGTGCCAGATCACGGTAGGTGAAGCGGGTAGTGGCACCTGTTTCTACTTGCAGTGCGGCCAGCGCCAGCTTGTCGGGGCATGCGACCGCACAGGCGTCCAGCGCATCGTTGATGGTGCGGTCACGCCAGTGGCCCTGGGCCACCATGCGAGCACGGCGCGGGGGAAGCAGTACAGCGTCAAATTCCATGGTCTTGTCTCCTGGTGTTGTTGTGGGGATCCTTGGCGTGGCGTGGCGTGACCTGTGAGGCTGGCCGTTGGCTCAGGCGGGGACGAACTTGCGGCCGGCCCGGGCACGGGCAATGATGGTTTTCATGATTTGTGCCGTGCCGTCGCCGATCTGGAAGCCCAGCACATCGCGCAGGCGCTGTTCCATCGGGCCGCGGTCGTAGCCGCCGTGGCCGAAGCAGAGCAGGCATTGGTGGATCACGTCATACGACAGCTTGGGGCCCCACCACTTGGCCATGCCGGCCTCGGCGGTGTGGGGCAGGCCCCTGTCCTTGAGCCACAGGCCCTGCAGACACAGCAGACGGGCACCTTCGACCTCGGTGTCGTACTGTGCCAGCGGGTGTGTGACGCCCTGGAAGGCCGAGAGCGGCTGGCCAAAGGCCTGGCGCTGGGTGATGTATTCCCAGGTTTCCTCCAGCGCCACGCGCGCCACGGCCAGGCATTGCAGGCCAATGAGCGAGCGCGAGAAGTCAAAGCCATGCATCACCTGCACGAAGCCCTTGTTCTCGTCGCCAAGGCGGTGGCTCACGGGCACGCGCACGTTCTCGAAAAAGATCGAGCCTCGGCCGATGGCGCGCTGGCCGTGGCAGTCGAAGCGGCTGGTGGTGACGCCAGGGATGTCCATGGGCACCATCACGGCAGTGACGCCGTGGGCGCCATCTTCGGGTTGGCCCGTGCGGCCAAACACGACCGCAATGTCGGCCTGGTCGGCGGCGGAGATGGAGGTCTTTTCGCCGTTGATGACGTAGAACTCGCCGTCACGCTCGATGCGCAGGCGCAGATTGGCCGCGTCGGAGCCGCCGCGCGGCTCGGTCAGCGCGATGGCGCAGATGGCCTGGCCCTGGATGAGCTTTTGCAGCCAGGGCTTGACCACGTCGGGCTGGCCGTATTTGGACAGGATCTGCGCGTTCAGCGAGGCCAGCAGGTTCAGGTACGAGAAGCTCAGGTCGGCGCGCGCCATTTCCTCGTGGATCACGCCGGCCGCCAGGCAGCCCAGGCCCAGGCCGCCGAACTGCTCGGGCAGCTCTGGCACGATGAAGCCGAGCTCGCCCATCTCGCGCAGCAGGGCACGGTCCAGCACCCGGGTGCGGTCGCGCTCCTGGAAGCCGGGGGCGACCTTTTCCTGCGCGAAGCGGCGCACCGTCTCGGCCAGCGCCTGCAGGTCTTCGTTGATATAGGGGTTCGGGTTCATCAGGGGCTCCAGGGATGGCGCCGCCGTTCCGGGCCGTGCGCCGTTGATGGCAATGGCGGATGCGCTCAGTCGGCGACGATCTTGCGGTCGTTGATCAGTGTCGACAGAGTGGCGCCCTCGTCGGCCAGCAGCCTGCGGAACGGGGCCGTTTCCAGCGGCGTGGGCTCGGCGCCCAGGCTGTGGAAGCGCTCTTTGAGCGCGGACGCTGCCAGGGCCTTCGTGATCTCGCGCGACAGGCGCTCGGTGATGTCGACGGGCACCTTGTTCGGTGCCCACACGCCGAACCAGATGTCCAAGCTGGCGCTCTTGATGCCCAGGTCGGCGTAGGTGGGCGCGTCCGGGAAGAACGGGGACTTGCGGTCGCTGGCCACGGCCAGCAGCTTGACCTTGCCGGCCTTGATGTGAGGGAAGGCGATGCCCGGGTCGAAGACGAAATCGGCCTGGCTGGCCATCACATCCTGCAGGGCCGGTGCGGAGCCGCGGTAGGGCACGTGCGTGATGAAGGTGCCGGTACTTTGCTTGAACAGCTCGCCGGCCAGATGGGGCGGCGTGCCGGGCCCCGAGGACGCGTAGTTGAGCTTGCCTGGCTGGGATTTCGCCAGGTCGATGAGCTGCTTGGCGTCCTTGGCATCCATCGTCGGGCGCGCCACCAGGTACATCTGCATGCGCCCGATGCCCATCACGGGCGCAAGGTCGCGCGTGGGCACCAGGGGGGACTTGAACAGCAACGGGTTGACGGTTTCCACCGAGGTCGGCGCCACGAGGAAGGTGTAGCCGTCGGGCGCGGCGCGCGACACCTCGCTGGCGCTCAGCGTGCCGCTTACGCCGGGCTTGTTGTCCACGATGAAGGTCTGCCCCATCGCTTCAGACAGCGACTGTGCCAGGGCGCGGGCCATCACGTCGGTGCCGCCACCGGGTGCGAAGCCCACCACCAGGCGCACGGGCTTGGACGGCCACGCAGCGGACTGGCTGGCGGCCGGCAGCGCGGCCGTGGCGAGAAATGCGGCTGCACCGAGGGCCAGGGTGCGGCGTGAGAGGCAGCGCAGGCTGCGGTGGGGGGCGAGGGGGGTCATGGTGTCTCCGGTGTTGTCATGGCTGGCACTCTGGCCGGTGTGTGGTCATGGCGCATCACGCGCCTGCCTGGGCGGCCAGCGCCGCGCGGATGGCCTGGACCGACTCAGGGTTGACCAGGGTGCTGAGGTCGCCCGGGTCGTCGCCCAGCCAGGCGGCGCGCACGACGCGGCGCATCATCTTCATGTTGCGGGTGCGCGGCAGGTCGTCCACCAGGGCCACCTGGGCCGGACGGAAGGCGCCGCCGAGACCGGCCACGACGGCAGCCGACAGGGTCTTGAGCGCGCCCGCCGGGTCGATGCCGGGGCGCGGCACGCAGAGGCAGACCACCGCCGTGCCCTTGACCGCATCGGGCACGCCGATGGCTGCGGCATCCTGGACGAGGCCGGTGGCCATCAGCAGCGCCTCGATTTCCGAGGGCCCGGTGCGCTTGCCGGCGATCTTGAGCGTGTCATCGGAGCGGCCATGCACGTACCACATGCCGTCGGCGTCGCGGCTGGCAAAGTCGCCGTGCACCCACAGATTGGGCAGGCGCGACCAGTAGCTGTCGAGGTAGCGCTCGCGGTCGTGCCAGAGGCCGCGTGTCAGGCCGATGCTGGGGCTGCGCATGACGAGTTCGCCCGTCACGCCGGGGCCGACATTGGCACCCTCGGCATCGACCACGTCGGCGCCCGTGCCCGGCACGGGGCCGGCGAAGGCGCAGGGCTTGAGCGGATGGATCACCGTACCGGTCAGAATGCCGCCGACCTCGGTGCCGCCGGAATAATTGAGCAGCGGGACTTTTTTCTGGCCCACGCGCTCGAAGGTCCAGTTCCAGGCTTCGGGCGTCCAGGGTTCGCCGGTCGAGACGATTACGCGCAGCGACGACAGATCCAGGGCATCGAGGGCCGCCCCATCGAGCGACATCGACAGCCGTGCCACCGTGGGCGCCAGGCCCAGGTAGCTGACGCGGTGGCGCTCGATCAGGCGCCACAGGCGCTCGGGCTGCGGGTAGTTGGGCGCGCCTTCGGCCAGCACTACCGTGGAACCCACGAGCAGGCCGCCGAACACCAGGATGGGGCCCACGAGCCACCCCATGTCCGACATCCACAAAAAACGGTCTTCGGGCTTGAGGTCCATGCAGATCGACAGGTCCAGCGCGGTCTTGACCGGGAAGCCACAATGCGAGTGCACCACGCCCTTGGGCTTGCCCGTGGTGCCCGAGGTGAACATCAGCAGGAAGGGGGCGTCGGCAGGCATGGCCTCGGTGGGCACGGCCGCACAGTCGACGGGGGCGCCGGCCACCAGTTCGTGCCACCAGTGATCGCGCCCCGATTGCCAGCCGTGTTCTGTGGCCAAATGCCCCAGTACGACCACATGGCGCACACCCGGGCACTGCTGCAACGCCTCGTCGGCGACTGCCTTGGCGCCCACCGGCTTACCCCGCCGCAGCGAACCATCCACCGTGATCAGCGCAGCGGCCTGGCCATCCGCCAATCGTTGGGCAATGGCATCGGCGCCAAAGCCCGAGAACATGGGCAGCACGATGCCGCCGATCTTGGCCACGGCCAGCATCGCGGCGGCCGCCTGAGGCAGGTTGGGCAGGTACATGCCCACCACATCGCCCGGCCCCAGGCCCAGCTGGCGCAGGCCCCAGGCCAGACGGCAGGTTTCGCGGTCGAGGTCGGCGAAGGTCCAGGTGGTGACGGTGCCGTCCTCGCCCTCCCAGACCAAGGCCTCTTGCGCGTAGCGCGGCGTGCCACGGCGCCGGTCGATACCGTTGAGCACCACATTGGTGGTGCCGCCCACGCACCAGTGCGCGTAAGGCAGGCCTTCTCCCAGATCGAGCACCTGGGCGTAGGGCTGCTCAAACCGGTAGTCGAGGAAACGGATCAGCGCGTCATTGAACCAGGCCGGATCAGCGCTGGCGCGCTCGTTGAGCGCCTCGAAGCTGCCCACCCCGAGCGCCCGCATGAAGCGCGTGAGGTTGGCGTTGTCCACAGTGCTGCGGTCGGGCCACCACACGGCGCCGGACGGATGGAGGGCATCGGTTGACATGACGCGGTTCCGATCGAAATTACTTGAAGTACTTGCGAAACTCGGGCTTGCGCTTGTCCTTGAGCGCGTTGACGCCTTCGCGCGACTCTTCCGTGTCGTAGTACAGCTTGAGCGCGTAC
>DATLGV010000133.1:0-4192 GCA_035540275.1 Acidovorax sp.
CATCCAGGTCGTGCGGACGCACATAGGCAAAGGCCTTCGCGTTCTGCGCCGCCTGGTGTTCGGGCGAGTCGATCTGCATGCCTTCCAGGTGCACCAGGCCCTCGTGGGCGCGGCCATGGAACAGGTTCACGTCGCCCAAAAAGCCGTACACAAACGGGCTGGCGGGCTGGTCCCACACCTGCTGGGGCGAGCCGCTTTGCTCAATGCGGCCCTGGTTGATCACCACCACGCGGTCGGCCACTTCCAGCGCTTCTTCCTGGTCGTGGGTCACGAAGATGCTGGTGACATGCAGCTCGTCGTGCAGGCGGCGCAGCCAGCGGCGCAGTTCCTTGCGCACCTTGGCATCCAGCGCGCCAAAGGGTTCGTCCAGCAGCAGCACCTTGGGCTCTACCGCCAGGGCGCGGGCCAGCGCAATGCGCTGGCGCTGGCCGCCTGAGAGCTGCGAGGGGTAGCGCTCGGCCAGCCAGTCGAGCTGCACCAGCTTGAGCAGGTCCATGACCTTCTTCTTGATCTGCGCCTCGCTCGGGCGTTCGCTGCGGGGCTTCACACGCAGGCCAAAGGCCACGTTCTCGAACACCGTCATGTGGCGGAACAGTGCGTAGTGCTGGAACACAAAGCCCACGTTGCGCTCGCGCACATGCACATCGGTGGTGTCTTCGCCGCTGAAGTGGATGGTGCCCACATCGGCTGTTTCCAGGCCCGCGATGATGCGCAAGAGCGTGGTCTTGCCGCAGCCCGAGGGGCCGAGCAACGCGATGAGTTCGCCAGACTGGATGTCCAGGCTCACATCGCGCAGGGCCTGAAAGTCGCCAAACTGCTTGCTGACGTTACGGATTTCAATGCTCATGTTCTGTTTCCTTCACACGCCAGCGGGCGCGGGACGCTCGGGCGGCAATTCGGCGGCGGCCTTCAATGCCTGTTCGTTGCGGTGTTCGGCAATCGTCTTGATGACCAGCGTGACAAGGGCCAGCAGGGCCAGCAGCGAGGCGGCAGCAAAGGCCGCCACCGATTGGTATTCGTTGTAGAGAATCTCGACGTGCAGCGGAATGGTGTTGGTCTGCCCCCGGATATGGCCCGACACCACCGACACTGCGCCAAACTCGCCCATGGCGCGCGCATTGCACAGGATCACGCCATACAGCAGGCCCCACTTGATGTTGGGCAAGGTCACGTACCAGAAGGTCTGCCACCCGCTGGCGCCCAGCACGATGGCGGCCTGCTCCTCGTCGTTCCCTTGCGCCTGCATCAGCGGGATCAGCTCGCGCGCAATGAACGGGAACGTCACAAAGACGGTGGCCAGCACGATGCCGGGCACGGCAAAAATGATCTTGATGTCATGCGCCGCGAGCCACGGGCCAAACCAGCCCTGGGCACCAAACATCAGCACATAGATCAAACCAGCCACCACAGGCGACACGGAAAACGGCAGGTCTACCAACGTGGTCAAAAACGCCTTGCCACGGAACTCGTACTTGGCAATGCACCAGGCCGCCGCCACGCCGAACACCAGGTTCAGCGGCACGGCGATGAGCGCGGTGATGAGAGTGAGCTTGATGGCCGACCAGGCATCGGGCTCTCGCAGGCCTTCCAGGTAGGCGCCAAAGCCCTTGCGCAGGGCCTCGGCAAACACGGCGGCCAGCGGCAGCACCAGGAACAGCAGCATGAAGGCCAGCGCCAGCGCGATCAAGGTGTAGCGCACCCAGGGCGCCTCGGTGGTGCCCGCTTGTGCGCGGCGGATGGTACGGGTATTCATGTCAGCCTTCCATGGGGCATTGCGCTTGAAGCTGGCGCGGCGCAACCCAGCGGACGGCCAGCAAGGGCCGCCCCGCAGCAAAGGCCGTCGTCCCCCTGACGGGGGAAGGCGCGAAGCGACTCAGGGGGTGTTTCATGCTTTTCGGCGCTGCCAGGCTTGCAGCGCGTTGATGATGAGCAGCAGGACGAAGGAGATGACCAGCATCACCACGGCCACTGCGGTGGCGCCTGCATAGTCGTACTGCTCCAGCTTGCCGATGATGATGAGCGGCGTGATCTCGGACACCATGGGCATGTTGCCCGCGATGAAGATCACCGAGCCGTATTCACCCACGGCCCGCGCAAACGCCATGGCAAAGCCGGTGAGCAGTGCGGGCGTGATGGAAGGCAGGATGACCATGCGGAAGGTCTGCCAGCGTGTGGCGCCCAGGCAGGTGGCGGCTTCTTCGAGTTCTTTCTCGGCGTCCTCCAGCACCGGTTGCACGGTGCGCACCACGAAGGGCAGGCCGATGAAGATCAGCGCAATCACGATGCCAGCGGGTTTGAACGCGAGCTGGATGCCCATGGGCTCCAGAACGCTGCCGACCCAGCC
This sequence comes from Acidovorax sp., assembly GCA_035540275.1. Lineage (GTDB taxonomy): Bacteria > Pseudomonadota > Gammaproteobacteria > Burkholderiales > Burkholderiaceae_C > Acidovorax. Next base: position 2,345 of record DATLGV010000133.1, read on the forward strand.
ATTGCCCGCCAGCAAGGCCGTGAGCGAGATGCCCGCGACGGCGGTGGGCAGCGCAAACGGCAAATCCACCAGCGCGTCCACGATCTTCTTGCCCGGAAACTTGTAGCGCACCAGCACCCAGGCGATCAGCAGGCCGAACACCAGGTTGACCAGCGCCGCGATGAACGATGCCCCGAATGTGAGCCGGTACGAGGCCAGCACGCGCGGCGCGCTGATGGCCGCCCAGAACTGGTCCCAGGTGAGCGTGAAGGTCTTGAAGATCAGGGCTGACAGCGGGATCAGCACGATGATGCTCAAGTAGAAAAGGGTGTAGCCCAGTGACAACCCAAAGCCGGGCAGCACGCGCTTGGGCGCGCGCCGTCCGGCCGGGGCGGCGGCCACAGCAGTCGCAGTGGTCATAGATGCAGTGGAGAGTCGGGGGAAGCGCCGGGCCTGGTTACTTGGCGCCGGGCGTGTACAGCTTGTCGAACTGGCCGCCATCGTTGAAGTGCACCTTCTGCGCTTCGGTCAGCGAGCCAAAGTACTTGGCAACGGTGAACTGCTTGATGGGCTTGAAGGTAGCTTCGTACTTCTTGAGCACCTTTTCCGAACGGGGGCGGATGGCGTGCTTGGCGGCGATCTCCTGCGCTTCGTCCGAGTACAGATAGTCGAGGTAAGCCTTGGCCAGTTGGGCTGTGCCCTTCTTGGCCACGGTGCGCTCCACCACCGCCACGGGGTTCTCTGCCACCACGCTCACCGAAGGGTAGATGGCATCAACCTTGCCCGCACCAAACTCACGGTCGATGGAGACCACTTCGGACTCGAACGTGATCAACACGTCGCCCTGGTTGCGCTGCAGGAAGGTGGCCGTGGCATCGCGCCCGCCCTTGGCCAGTACGGGCACATTCTTGTAGAGCTTGCCCACGAACTCGGCAGCCTGCGCGTCGGTGCCGCCCTTTTCGCGCACGGAGCCCCAGGCGGCCAGGTAGGCATAGCGGCCATTACCGCCGGTCTTGGGGTTGACCACGATGACCTGGACACCGGGCTTGATCAGGTCGTCCCAGTCCTTGATGTTCTTGGGGTTGCCGTTGCGCACCAGGAACAGCATGGTCGAGGTGGTGGGTGATGCATCGTTGGGAAACTTCTTGGCCCAGTCCTTGGCGACCACGCCGTTGTCGGCCAGGAACTGCACGTCGGTCGTGGTGTTCATGGTCACCACGTCGGCAGCCAGACCGTCGTTCACGGCGCGCGCCTGGGCGCTGGAGCCAGCGTGCGACTGGTCGATCTTCACGTCCTGGCCGGTGGTCTTCTTGTAGTGGGCGGCAAAGGCGGTGTTGTAGTCCTTGTAGAACTCGCGGGCCACGTCATACGACACGTTGAGCAGCGCGTTCTGTGCGGCAGCCATGCCGCTCGCGGCCAGGGCCAGGGAGGCCAGGAGGGTCTTGAGTTTCAGAGAAGTCATGGTGAGGTCGCCCAAAAAATGCTGGAGATTCCGCATTGTGCGGACCCCCTCTTAAAACTCAAAAGAATATATTTTTGTTAATTAATCGAAAATCGGCATATGAGCACGATCGGGAGGTGCGCTCAAGTCAAGCCACCTGGGCCCACTGCGGCTGCCCAGGCGAGAGATTTCTGACCCCATAGACCCCAAGCGCTAGTGCAATATGCACAGAAAGCTATCAATAAGATAGCAATCAGACGGCAGCGGAGGAGACCTGCGCGTAGCCACCCATGGGTCGGTTGCCGGTGTTGTCGCCTTCCAGCGACTGCAGCAACGCCCAGCCCAAAGGCCATTCGCCGTGGCCCGAGTCAATGTTGATGTGCCCTGCGTTCTGCATGCGCACAAACTCGCTGCCCCAGGCCCGCGCA
>DATLGV010000134.1:0-3525 GCA_035540275.1 Acidovorax sp.
GGCTCAAGGTGCACTACGCCGCCGAGTTCTTCTGCGCCAACATGACCGTGGAAATGGATGACACCGACAAGCTCAAGGTGTTGTTCGAAGACGCGCAAAAGATGGGCCTGTCGTTCGAGCCGCCGGATGTGAACCGGGGCTTTTACCGGTTCGAACCCGTCACCGACAAGATCATCCGTTACGGCCTGGGGGCCGTGAAAGGCACGGGGCAGCAGGCGATTGAAGCCATCGTTGCCGCCCGGGAAGGGCGTGGCGAAGGGCCGCAGGGCTCAACCACGGGCCCTTTCAAGAGCCTGTTTGATTTCTGTGTGCGGGTGGACAAGGCCCGCATGAACAAGCGCACGGTGGAAGCGCTGATCAAGGCAGGCGCCTTTGACTCCATCCATCTCAACCGGGCGGCCCTGGTCGCATCGATTGACCGTGCGTTTGATTTTGCCGCCGCGACGCTGGCCAATGTGAACCAGGGTGGTCTGTTCGACATGATGGGCGACGATGCCCATGGCTCCAGCACCCAGGAGCCAGACCTGGTGGATGCAACGCCCTGGGGCATCAAGGAGCGGCTCACGCTGGAAAAAACCGCCGTCGGGTTCTATCTGTCTGGCCACCTGTTTGACGAGGTGGCTACGGAGGTGCGCCGTTTTGTGCGCACCCAGATCGACGAGCTGCTGGACAGCCGCGAGCCCCAGGTCCTGGCCGGCATCATCAGCGACTTCCGGGTCATCAACGGGCAACGGGGCAAGCTGGGGCTCTTCAAGCTGGACGACAAGTCTGCCGTGATCGAAGCGTCAGCGGATGAAGCGCTGCTCAATACCTACCGCAATCAACTCAAGGAGGATGAGTTTGTGGTGATGATGGGAAGGTTGCAGCTGGACCATTTCAGCGGCGGCCTGCGCGTCAAGGTGCAGCAGGTGTGGGATTTGGCGGGCGCGCGTTGCCGGTTCGGCAAATACCTGCATGTGACCGTGGGGGGCAAGGCGCCGGACGTGCCGCGCCTGGTGCGCGAGTTTCCGCCAGTGCGCGAAGAGATCGCCGAAGGGGAGCTGGTGCACGGGCTGCGCGTGCGCATGGGGGTGCGCTGCCAGTTGGACGACGCGGCCGCAGTGGCGGAGTTGCAGCTGGGCGAGAACGCGCGTTTTTACCCCAGCGATGCGGCCCTCGCAGCGTGGACTGCCCAGGTCGGCGCCGGAGCCGCCAATGTCGTCTACGAGTGACGCATGGCCCGGCGCAAGTTTCTTTGCGCCACGGGTTGAAAAATACCGGGTCAACAACCAGCTTCTCCTGCAGCGACCGCCCGTGCGGGTCGCTAGAATGATTTTCATGGCAACAAAACCACCCTCACCCCCCACCGCGCCGCCGGTCACACGGCCAGCGCGGGATGATGGCGGTTCGGTCGTGCTCGAGAGGCGCACCCAGAAGACCCAGCCGCCCCAGATGTACCAGGTGGTCATGCTCAATGATGACTACACCCCCATGGAGTTCGTCATCGTGGTGTTGCAGGAGTTTTTCAGCAAGGACCGCGAAACCGCCACCCAGATCATGCTGAAGATCCACCTCGACGGCAAAGGCGTTTGTGGTGTGTATTCCCGCGACGTCGCCGCCACCAAGGTGGAGCAAGTGCTTGACGCCGCCCTCAAGGCGGGCCACCCACTGCAATGTGTCAGTGAACCTGTTGAATAACAGGTCTTTGGCCCTGAACTAAAGTTATCCCTACCACGCAAGCACAAAGGAGTTCTCAAATGATTGCCCAGGAACTGGAAGTCAGCTTGCACATGGCCTTTGTTGAGGCCCGTCAGCAGCGCCACGAGTTCATCACCGTGGAGCATCTGTTGCTTGCATTGCTCGATAACCCCAGCGCAGCGGAGGTTCTGCGCGCATGTTCGGCCAACATCGATGATCTGCGTTCATCGTTGGCGAATTTCATCAAAGACAACACCCCCCAGGTCGCCGGCACCGACGAGGTGGACACACAACCCACGCTGGGCTTCCAGCGGGTGATCCAGCGCGCCATCATGCACGTGCAGTCCACCGGCAACGGCAAGAAGGAGGTGACGGGCGCCAACGTGCTCGTGGCGATCTTCGGCGAGAAAGATTCGCACGCCGTGTACTACCTGCACCAGCAGGGTGTGACGCGTCTGGACGTGGTCAACTTCATTGCCCACGGCATCAAGAAGGGCGAGCCGCCAGAACCCGCCAAGGCCGAGAGCCAGGCCGAGGGTGAAGAGGGCGGTGGCGGCGAGCGCAACGAAAAAGCCTCGCCCCTGGAGCAGTTCACCCAGAACCTGAACCAGGCGGCCAAGGACGGCAAGATTGATCCGCTGATCGGCCGCAACTACGAAGTCGAGCGCACGATCCAGATCCTGTGCCGCCGCCGCAAGAACAACCCGCTGCTGGTGGGCGAGGCCGGTGTGGGCAAGACCGCGATTGCCGAGGGCTTGGCCTGGCGCATCACGCAGAACGACGTGCCCGAGATCTTGGCCGAGGCCACGGTGTACTCGCTCGACATGGGTGCGCTGCTGGCGGGCACCAAGTACCGTGGCGATTTTGAGCAGCGCCTCAAGGGCGTGCTCAAGTCGCTCAAGGACAAGCCCAACGCCATCCTGTTCATCGACGAAATCCACACCCTGATCGGTGCGGGCGCTGCCTCGGGCGGCACGCTCGATGCGTCCAACCTGCTCAAGCCGGCGCTGTCCAGCGGCCAGCTCAAGTGCATCGGCGCCACCACGTTCACCGAGTACCGGGGCATCTTCGAAAAGGATGCAGCGCTCTCCCGCCGCTTCCAGAAGGTGGACGTGGTCGAGCCCAACGTGGCCGAGACCATCGACATCCTGAAGGGCCTCAAGAGCCGCTTCGAAGAGCACCACAGCGTGAAGTACGCTGCGGCTGCCCTGCAAGCTGCTGCCGAACTGAGCGCCAAGTACATCAACGACCGCCATCTGCCCGACAAGGCCATCGACGTGATCGACGAGGCCGGTGCTGCGCAGCGCATCCTGGTGCCCAGCAAGCGCAAGAAGACCATTGGCAAGGCCGAGATTGAGGAGATTGTGGCCAAGATCGCGCGCATTCCGCCCGCCAATGTGTCCAATGACGACCGCAGCAAGCTGCAGACGCTGGAGCGCGACTTGAAGAGCGTGGTGTTCGGCCAGGACAAGGCGCTCGAGGTGCTCGCTTCATCCGTGAAGATGGCGCGCTCGGGCCTGGGCAAGGGCGACAAGCCGATCGGCTCGTTCCTGTTCTCCGGCCCCACCGGCGTCGGCAAGACCGAGGCGGCCAAGCAGCTCGCCTACATCATGGGCATCGAGCTGATCCGCTTCGACATGTCGGAGTACATGGAGCGGCACGCGGTTTCGCGCCTGATCGGCGCCCCTCCGGGCTACGTCGGCTTCGACCAGGGCGGCCTGCTCACCGAGGCCATCACCAAGAAGCCGCACGCGGTGCTGCTGCTCGACGAGATCGAGAAGGCGCACCCGGACATCTTCAACGTGCTGCTGCAGGTGATGGACCACGGCACGCTGACGGACAACAACG
>DATLGV010000135.1:0-1976 GCA_035540275.1 Acidovorax sp.
TCCTGGCCTTGAATGCAGCTGTAGAGGCGGCGCGCGCCGGCGAGCAGGGCCGCGGCTTTGCGGTGGTGGCCAGCGAGGTCCGCAGCCTGGCCGGGCGCAGCGCCGAGGCGGCCAAGGAGATCAAGCAACTCATCACCGCCAGCGTGGACCGGGTGGACCAGGGCAGCGCCCAGGTGGAGCAGGCGGGCCAGACCATGAACGAGGTAGTGGCCGGCATCCGGCGCGTGACTGACATCATGGGCGAGATCAGCGCGGCCAGCTCCGAGCAGAGCGCCGGGGTGGCGCAGGTAGGTGAAGCGGTGACGCAGATGGATCAGGCGACGCAGCAGAACGCGGCGCTGGTGGAAGAGATGGCGGCGGCGGCTTCCAGCCTCAAGGGCCAGGCGCAAGAACTGGTGCAGGCGGTCAGCGTCTTCAAGCTCAGTGCAGGCGACGGCCGCACTGTGGAGTGGGCGCCCGCGCAGCCCCTGAGCGGGCAACGCCCCGCGAGCAGGCCGACGCCAGTGAAGGTGCCGAAGAAGACGCTTTCCGCCCTGGCCGCCGCACCGGCGGCGGCCCTCAAGGCTGCATCGGCGCCTTCCGCGAGTCAGGAAGACCACTGGGAAAGCTTCTGAACGCTGACGGCGGCAGGAGAAAAGAAGACAGGGCCAGGCTCTTGAGCTGCCCCTGCTTTTGCAGCGCCTTGTGTGTCGCCCTTGCAGCCCCCCCCGGCTGCGCGCTGCTGGGGCGGCAGCGGGCATGGGAAGCGAATGGCCAGGGTGCTCTGCACGAATTGAGCGGTAAGCGTGCGCTGCAGACTGCCCGAGTCGGCAGATGCACACGGCGCGACGGTTCGTGCAGAGCATCCCTAGGGGAAACGAGCGAAAGTCAGGGCCCGAAAAGGCTACCATGGTTACCATTGCGCACGTCCGATCAGGGCGTGTTTTCGAGTCCCGGGTCACTGCCATGCTCAAGCGCATCCACATCCAACACCTCACCCTGGGCATGTACCTGCACGAGTTTTGCGGCTCGTGGATGGAACACCCCTTCTGGCGGGCCAAGTTCCTGCTCAAGGACCCCAATGACCTGGCCAGCATTCAGGCCACGGCCATCCAGGAAGTATGGATCGACACCGACAAAGGCCTGGATGTGGCCGCAGGCACCGCGTCGATGTCGCGCGAAGAGGTCGATGCACAGATCGAGACGGACTTCAGCCGCCTGGAAGATCTGCCCCCCATCACGGTGAAGCTTTCATCGCCGCCCCCTCCCCCCAAGCGGGACCGCAAACCGGCCGACATGCGCAGCGAGCTCAAGATGGCGGCCGCCATCTGCGTGAGGTCCAAGAAGGCCGTGGTCTCGATGTTCAGCGAGGCCCGCATGGGCCGAGCGGTGGACTCGGCGGGCGCGCAGAGCCTGGTGGAGGAGATTGCGGACTCCGTCACCCGCAACCCCGGCGCGCTCATCAGCCTGGCGCGGCTGAAGACGGCCGACGACTACACCTACATGCATTCGGTGGCCGTGTGTGCGCTGATGGTGGCGCTGGCCAAGCAGCTCAAGCTCAAGGAAGACCAGCAGCGGCTCGCCGGCATGGCCGGCCTGCTGCATGACCTGGGCAAGGCTGCCATCCCGCTGACCGTGCTCAACAAGCCCGGCAAGCTCACCGACCAGGAGTTCACCGTGGTACGCAGCCACCCGGTGGCGGGCTACCACATGCTCAAAGAGGGCGGCAAGGTGCCTGACGCGGTGCTGGACGCCTGCCTGCACCACCATGAGAAGGTGGACGGCTCGGGCTACCCGGACAAGCTGCGGGGCGACGGCATCAGTGTGATCGCCCGCATGACGGCCATCTGCGACGTGTACGACGCCATCACCTCCGACCGGCCCTACAAGCGCGGCTGGGACCCGGCAGAGTCGCTGCGCCGCATGGCCGAGTGGACCAAGGACCACTTTGACGCACGCATCTTCCAGGCGTTTGTCAAAAGTATCGGCATCTACCC
>DATLGV010000136.1:0-4405 GCA_035540275.1 Acidovorax sp.
TGTAGCTGACGAGCAGGTTCTTCGTTTGCTGGTAATGGTCCAACATCATCTTGTGCGTCTCACGCCCAATGCCCGACTCCTTGTAGCCGCCAAACGCTGCGTGCGCGGGGTACGCGTGGTAGCAATTGGTCCACACACGGCCTGCCTTGATCGCACGGCCCATGCGGTAGGCCACGTTGCCGTTGCGGCTCCACACGCCCGCGCCCAGGCCGTACAGCGTGTCGTTGGCAATGGCCAGCGCTTCGGCTTCGTCCTTGAAAGTAGTCACGGCCAGCACGGGGCCGAAGATTTCTTCCTGGAAGATGCGCATCTTGTTGTGGCCCTTGAACAGCGTGGGCTGCACGTAGTAGCCGCCCTCCAGGTCGCCGCCCAGGTGGGCCTGGCCGCCACCGGCCAGCACTTCGGCACCTTCCTGCTTGCCCAGGTCCAGGTAGCTCAGGATCTTGGTGAGCTGCTCTTTGGAGGCCTGCGCGCCCATCATGCTGTCGGTGTCCAGCGGGTTCTGGTGCTTGATGGCGGCCACGCGCTTCAAGACACGTTCCATGAACTGGTCGTAGATCGACTCCTGAATGAGTGCGCGCGATGGGCAGGTGCAGACCTCGCCCTGGTTGAACGCGAACAGCACCAGGCCTTCAATCGCCTTGTCCACAAACGCATCGTCCTTGTCCATCACATCGGCAAAGAAGATGTTGGGGCTCTTGCCGCCCAGCTCCAGCGTGGCGGGGATCAGGTTGTTGGCGGCGGCCTGCGCGATCACGCGGCCGGTGCTGGTGGAGCCGGTGAACGCTATTTTTGCAATGCGCTTGCTCTGCGCCAGCGGCATGCCGGCCTCGCGGCCAAAGCCGTTGACGATGTTGAGCACACCCGGTGGCAGCAGGTCGGCAATCAGCTCCACCAGGATGAGGATGGAGATGGGGGTGGACTCTGCGGGCTTGAGCACCACGCAGTTGCCTGCGCCCAGGGCGGGGGCCAGCTTCCACGCGGCCATCAGGATGGGGAAGTTCCACGGAATGATCTGGCCCACCACGCCCAGCGGCTCGTGGATGTGGTACGCCATGGTGTTCTCGTCGATCTCGCTGATGCCACCTTCCTGCGCGCGCAGGCAGCCCGCAAAGTAGCGGAAGTGGTCCACCGTGAGCGGGATGTCGGCGTTCAGCGTCTCGCGGATGGCCTTGCCGTTGTCCACCGTTTCGGCATAGGCCAGGCGCTCCAGGTTCTCTTCGATGCGGTTGGCGATCTTGAGCAGGATGTTGGCGCGGGTGGCCGCATCGGTCTTGCCCCAGCTGTCGGCGGCGGCGTGGGCAGCGTCCAGTGCCAGTTCGATGTCTTCGGCGGTGGAGCGCGCGGCCTGGGTGTAGACCTTGCCGCTCACGGGCGTGATGACGTCAAAGTACTGGCCCTTGACGGGGGGCACGAATTTGCCGCCGATGAAGTTGTCGTAACGGGGCTTGTAGGTGATCTTGGCGCCAGCGGCGCCGGGGGCTGCGTAAACGGTCATGGTGCATGTCTCCTGCGATGGTTGTGTGCATCGGGCAGACTCGGTGGAGCCTGTCCGATGCCAACCCCTTACTCAAAACACATGCCAGCGGGCCAGGTCGCGCGAAGTGTTGATTTCATTGGATTTTTTCGGCCGCCCAGGGCGGATACCTGTCGCAGCCGACCAAGCCAGGCTGTGCCGGGCCGCGACACCTGTCACGAAATGGAACAGTTGGCACACCGCTTGCGCCCACACCCTTGCCCCACGCCGTCGAGCCCGCCATACTGGCCCACACACCACAAGCGGGCCACCCTGAGCCCGCGCGGAGACAAAGCGTGCGCCCCAACACCTCCCCCGTCGCCCTGCGACAGGCCCGCCAGCACCTGCTGGACTCTGGCCAGTGCCCCAGCGGCCTGGTGGACGAGCGCCTGGCGCGCTCCTGGTCGCGCAGCATGGCGGCCGGCCTGCTGCCCACCGGGCGGCCCCCGGCCATTGACCACCCCAGCAGCGGCACGCTGCGCCAGGTGCTGGCCAGCAACCCCGAGCTGCTGGCGCACTCGCGGCCGGTGATGGAATACCTGTTCGAGCAGGTGCGCCACAGCCAGAGCGTGGTGGTGCTGGCCGACCGGCGCGGCATGCTCATGCACACGCTGGGCGACCCGTACTTTGTGGATAAGGCCGAGCGCGTGGCACTGACCAGCGGCGCGTCCTGGCACGAGGCCCACCGGGGCACCAACGCCATCGGCACGGCCCTGGCCGAGGCCTGCGCGGTGGAGGTGCACGGCGGCGAGCATTTTCTGGAACGCAACAACTTTCTCACCTGCGCGGCCTCGCCCATCCTGTCGGCCACGGGCGATCTGCTGGGCATCCTCGACATCTCGGGCGACTACCGCAACGGCCACGCCCATGCGCTGGGCCTGGTCAGCACGGCCGCCCGCATGATCGAAAACCGCCTGCTGGCCGCCACCTGCAAACGCAACATCCGCCTGCACCTGCACAGCGCGCCCGAGGGCATTGGCAGCGTGGCCGAAGGCATCATCGCCGTGTCAGCCGACGGCTGGGTCGTGGGCGCCAACCGCGTGGCCCTGGCGCAGCTGGGCCTGCACGCGGGCGATGTGGGCGCCACCTTGCTGGAGCGGGTGCTGGACGTGCGGCTCGATGACCTGCTCTCGCACCACAAGCGCCGCCCCCAGCAGCCGCAGGCCTTGCGCACGCTGCAGGGCGCCTTGCTGTTTGCCCAGGTGCAGCTGGACGCCGCCTGGGTCGCCACCCCCACACGGCCCGCCGCTGCAGCCAGCGCGCCCACGCAAGATGCACTGGCCCAGCTCGACACCGGCGACGCCCGCTGGCGCGCCGCCGCCGACAAGGCCCGCCGCGTGGTGGGCAAACCGATTGCGGTGCTGGTGCAGGGCGAGTCGGGCGTGGGCAAGGAGGTGTTTGCGCGCGCGCTGCACACCAGCGGCCCGCGCCGCGATGCGCCGTTTGTGGCCATCAACTGCGCAGCCATCCCTGAGCACCTGATCGAATCCGAACTCTTCGGCCATGTGGCCGGTGCCTTCACCGGTGCGCGCAAGGAGGGCCACCTGGGCCGCCTGCGCGAGGCCCATGGCGGCACGCTGTTCCTCGACGAAATTGGCGACATGCCGCTGGCCCTGCAGACCCGCCTGCTGCGCGTGCTGCAGGAGCGCAGCGTGACGCCCGTGGGTGCCAGCAAGGCCGTGCCGGTGGACTTTGCACTCGTCTGCGCCACGCACAACCAGCTCATGCAGGCGGCGGAGCAAGGGCGCTTTCGGCAAGACCTGTACTACCGCATCAACGGCCTCACGGTGCAGTTGCCCGCGCTGCGCGAGCGCAGCGACTTTGTGGCGCTGCTGCAGCGCCTGCTGGCCGACCTGGCTGCCGAGCAGGGCCTGGGTTTTGAGGTGCAGGTGGCGCCCGACCTGCTCGCCCGCCTGGCCGCCTACCCCTGGCCCGGCAACCTGCGCCAGCTGGCCAACGTGCTGCGCACCGCCTGCGCCATGCTGGCCGAGGGCGAACACACCCTGGGCTGGGAGCACATGCCCGACGACCTGGTGCAGGCGCTCACGGCCGTGCCCGCCAGCCCGCGCAGCGATGCCGCAGCGGGCGCTGGTGTGGACGGCCTGCCTGCCAGCCTGAGCCTGCAGCAGCTGTCCCAGGCCGCCATCGACCAGGCGCTGCAGGCCGCGCGCGGCAACATGTCGCAGGCCGCGCGCCAGCTGGGCATCAGCCGCCAGACGCTGTACCGCAAGCTGGGTGGGCGCGCCACGCCATAGCCGCCAATAGCTATATATTTGATAGCTGCTTAGGCAATTCCCTTATGCGATAGCACCCAATTGGGCTTGAACCGGCAACACCAGCCGTGCCCGCAGCCACGCGCCGGCCCGCTTGCTGCTGAACCTGAAGCTGCTCAAGGCGGGCTTTCCAGCGGTGGTGCTGCTTGTGGGGCGTTGCCCGCCTATTCCGAAGCTCTGTATCAGGCGCATGTGCCGGGTGATGTGAACGACTGTGTAGCATTGGTGACCCAATGCACGCGCGAGCGTTTTGCACCCTATTGGCATAAGCTGGATGTGTAGAAAAACAAAACACTTGATCCGGCCTCCACCCACTTGAACCGTTCAAGTGCTGTCGAAGCGCTGCGCAAAGCCTCGAAAAGCCCGAACGGTTAATTCAAGTCCAAAGATGCCAACGCAATAAGAGATGAGCCATGGTGATTGACAAACCTACTGCGCAGCGTTTTATCGCGGCGTACATGCATTTCTTGGGCAGCTTGCTGACGCCCGAGGAAACGAAAGGCCTGGCCGTCATACCCTTGCTGAACAAGGGCCGCACCCGCTTTGTGACTGACCGTACGCTGCTGGCCCGCTACCGCAAAAAGCACCCCCAGGCCGACGCCGAGATGCTGGACGC
>DATLGV010000137.1:0-5733 GCA_035540275.1 Acidovorax sp.
CCGCTGGATGATTGGCGGCTCGGCCCTGTCCATGCTGGGCGACCAGTTCACGCTGATCGCACTGCCCTGGCTGGTGCTGCAGATGACGGGCGACACGCTGGTGCTGGGCACCGTGCTGGCCCTCATCAGCGTGCCGCGCGCGCTGTTCATCCTGATCGGCGGCGCGCTGGTGGACCGCCATTCGCCCAAGCAGGTTTTGATGATCACCAAATACGTTAACCTGGTGCTGCTGGCCGCGCTGGCGGGGCTGGTGTTTGCGGGCACGCTGTCGTTGTGGATGGTGTACGCGCTGTCGCTGGGCATTGGGCTGGCCACGGCTTTCAGCATTCCGGCAGGCACGGCCATGATGCCGTCGGTGGTGGCGCGCCCCCAGCTGCAGGCCGCCAACGGCATCAGCCTGGGCCTGCGGCAGTTGACGATGTTCCTGGGGCCCTTGCTGGCGGGGCTGCTGATCGCACTGTTTGGTGCGGGCAATGCAACCGGGGCGGCTACCGGTACTTCGACACATGCCAACGCCACCGGCATCGGCATGGCGTTTGCGCTGGATGCCCTGAGCTTTGCCGTGTCGGCCTGGACACTGTCCAAGGTGCAGCCCCTTGCAGGCCTTGCAGTTCTTTCGGCTCCCACGGCCGCACCACAGGCGGTGCTCGCCTCGGTGGCGCAGGGCCTGGGTCATTTCTGGCGCGACAGCGAGCTGCGCACCTGCTTTTTGTACTGGAGCGCCATTGCCCTGTTCATCATGGGCCCCATCCATATCGCCATTCCGGTATTGGCCAGCAGCAGCCCGCAGCTGGGTGCTGCAGCCTTCGGCATCATCGTGGGCGCCCATGGTGCGGGCACGCTGCTAGGCATGGTGGTGTCGGGCATGGTGCCCCGGCTGCGGTTTGGCAGCCTGGGCATGACCATCCTGGCGTTCGACGCCATCATTGGCGCGCTGTTCATGCCGCTGGGCCTGATCACCGCTGTGTGGCAGGGCGCGGTGCTGATGCTGGTCATCGGCCTGCTCGGCGGCTTCATGCAGGTGAGCGTGTTCACCTGGATCCAGCACCGGGTCCCGCCCGCCCTGCTGGGCCGCGCGATGAGCCTGTTCATGTTCATCTTCATGGGCCTGGCGCCCATCTCGGCCGCCGTCACCGGCTGGGTGATGAAGAGCATCACGCTCACCCAGCTGTTTGCCGCCAGCGGAGGGACGCTGGTGGTGCTGGCCGCACTGGCCTTTGTGCTCACCCCCATGCGCCGCGTGACGGATGCAGCGCCCGTCACGCGCTGAGGCGCCCCACGCAAAAAAGGCTGGACCACCGGTCTAGCCTTTTTTATGACTGAGGAGAAGTGCTTCAGACTTCCGTCACAAACTGCTCGCGGGGGCGGCGCACCTTTTTCAGGTTCACCAGCCAGTCGCCTTCGTCGGCGCGGTAGCCCAGCGGCAAGATAGCGACGCTGCGCAGGCCGCGTGCACGCAGGCCCAGGATTTCATCGAGCGCGTTGGGGTCAAAACCTTCCATGGGCGTCGAGTCCACTTCTTCAAAGGCCGCAGCGATCAGGGCTGCACTCATGCCGATGTAGGCTTGGCGGGCAGCGTGCTGAAAGTTCACTTCGGCATCGCGCTGGGGGTAGCTGCTGAGCAGCATCTGGCGGTAGTTCTCCCAGCCTTCGTTCTTGAAGCCGCGCTGGTCATTGGTCAGGTCGAACATCATGTTGATGCGGTCGGCCGTGTAGTTGTCCCACGCCGCAAACACCAGCAGGTGCGAGCCGTCGGTGATCTGGGCCTGGTTCCAGGCGATGGGCTGGATCTTGGCGCGCACGGCGGGGTCGGTCACCACAATGATCTCGAACGGTTGCAGGCCGCTGGAGGTGGGCGCCAGGCGGGCGGCTTCCAGAATGCGCTCCACCTTCTCTTGCGGCACCTTCTTGGCAGGGTTCATCTTCTTGGCGGCGTAGCGCCATTGCAGCTTGTTCAGCAGGGGCTGGGCGAGGGTGGTGTCTGTGGTCATGGCTGGGTCCTGAAAGAATGGGTGGATCGAGGGATGTATCGATGGTGGAACTGTAGGCACCACACCGTGGTTCGGTAAGCCCTGCCAAAGAAACGGATTGTTCGCAATTCATCAACAATCCCCCCCTCCGCGCATTGCCACCGCGCTTTGACGGTGTAGCTGCCACTGCGTGATGCCATATGGGCAGGCGTACACTCGAGAGAGCCCAGGCAAGCGCCTGGGCACGCACCCGGCTGACCGCGCCCCTTCATGAGTGAACCCGACCTGTCTTTTCTGGACCCTGCAGGCCGCCAGCCCGCAGTTGCAGAGCACATGCCCCGCCCGCCTGCCAGCCCATCCCGCACGCCCGGTGCTTCGGCAGAGGGCCTGGTGGCCGATCTGCGCGCCTACCAGGCCGAGCTCGAAAACCAGAACAAGGTGCTGCGCTACAGCCAGGCCGTGGCCGAAAGCGCCTACGAGCGCTTCGAGACCCTGTTTGCCAGCGTGCCGCTGGCCCTCATGGTGGTGGACGACCACGACATGGTGGTGCAGGCCAACTCGATGGCCCACCGCTCGTTCCAGCCCACAGAGCGCGACCGGCCGCTGACCGCGCTGATGCCCTTTGTGTGCCCGCAAGACGCCGCCCGCGTGCGCGAGGCCTTTGCCCAGGCGCAGGACCTGGGGCACAGCGAGGTCAAGGAGGTGGTGTTCCTCATCAGCGACGCCGCGCGCATCACCGGCGATCTGCACATTGCCCACATCGAGGCACCGCAAACCAGCGGCCCGCCGCTGTCGCAGTTTTTGTGCGCCGTGATCGACCAGGGCCCGCTGCTGGCCGAGCGCCAGGCCTTGCAGCACAGCGCCGAGACCCTGCAGCAGCGCAACGAGCAGATCCGCGCCAGCGAAAAGCGGCTGGAGGCCGTCATCAACTCCGCGCTGGACGCCATCATCTGCGTGGACCAGCACCAGCGCATCACCGTGTTCAACCCCACCGCCGCCGCGCTGTTCCAGTGCAGCGCCAGCGATGCGCTGGGCAGCACGCTCGACCGCTTTCTGCCCGACGCGGCCCAAGCTCTGGCGTTTGCCCAGCTCACCACGCAGGCCCTGCTGGGCGAGATGACGGCCCTGACCGCCAGCGGCAAGGAGCTGGCGGTGGAGGTGAGCGTGTCGTTCGAGCGCCATGCAGAAAGTGTGGGCGGGGGCGAGACCACCACCGTGTTCGCGCGCGACCTGACCGGCCGCAAGAAGGCCGAGGCGCACCGCAACGAGCTGGAAGCCCAGCTGCGCGAGTCGCACAAGATGCAGGCCGTGGGCACCATGGCCGGGGGCATTGCACACGACTTCAACAACATCCTGGGCGCCATCCTGGGCAATGTGGAGCTGGCCAAGGCCGACTGCGCCACCCACGCGCCCGGCTCGCCGGTGCTGGAAAGCCTGCTGGAGATCGACAAGGCCGGCCGCCGCGCGCGCGACCTGGTGCGCCAGATCCTCACCTTCAGCCGCAACGAGCCCCCGCAGCGCTCGGCCGTGTCGCTGGCCGAGGTGGTGCACGACACCGAACGCCTGTTGCGCGTGACCCTGCCCCCGGCCATCGAACTGCACATGCAGCTGCAAGCGGGACTGCCGCCCGTGCTGGCCGATGCCACGCAGGTCGAGCAGGCCCTGCTCAACCTGTGCACCAACGCCGTCCATGCCATCCAGGGCCAGGGCACCGAGCGCGGCAGCATCCATGTGGAAGCCGCCACGGTGCAGCCCGACCAACGCCTCTCCGAACGCCTGGGGCTGGCCCCCATCGACTATGTGGCCCTGACGGTGCGCGACACCGGCCCCGGCATGGACGCCGCCACGCTGGAGCGCATCTTCGAGCCCTTCTTCACCACCAAGCCCGTGGGCCAGGGCACGGGCCTGGGCCTGGCGGTGGTGCATGGCGTGATGCGCACGCACGAAGGCGGCGTGGACGTGCAGAGCACGCCCGGCCAGGGCAGCCGGTTCACGCTGTACTTTCCGGTGGCGACCGGCACCACGGCCGACACCACGGCCAGCGCGATGGCCGGGGCACCAGCCGCGGAGGCTGCAGCGTCCGCACCAGTACCCACGACACCGCCCAGCACCACACCGGCCAAGAAGCACCATGTGATGTACGTGGACGACGACCAGGCCCTGGTCTTTTTGGTGCAGCGCCTGCTGCGCCGCCGGGGCTATGAGGTCAGCGGCTACACCGACCCGCACGAGGCCACGGCGGCGCTGCGGGCCGACCCACAGGCCTATGACCTGCTGGTCACCGACTACAACATGCCCGGCTTTTGCGGCGTGGACCTGGTGCGCGAGGCCCGCCGCATCCGCCCCGACCTGCCCGTGGCCCTGGCCTCGGGCTACGTGACGGCCGAGATCGAACAGGCCGCGCTGGCCGAAGGCGCCCAGGCCCTGATCCACAAACCCAACGACGTGGAAGAACTCTGCGCCACCGTGCAACGGCTGATCGTGGGCCATGACCCTGCCTGAACCCGTGGCAGATGGCGTCGAGGCGCTGTACGAAGACGACGACCTGCTGGTGCTGTGCAAGCCCTCCGGCCTGCTGTGCGTGCCCGGCCGGGGCCCCGACAAGCAAGACTGCCTGAGCGCCCGCGCACAGCAGCGCTGGCCCGGCGCGCTCGTCGTGCACCGGCTGGACCAGGCCACCTCGGGCCTCGTGCTCATGGCGCGCCACATCGACGCGCAGCGCCGTCTGGGCCACGCGTTTGCAGAGCGCCAGGTGCACAAGCGCTACCAGGCGGTAGTGCAAGGGCTGCTGGGCACCGTGGGTGGCAACTGGAGCGAGATCGACCTGCCCATCGCCGCCGACTGGGAGCGGCGCCCGCTGCGCGTCATCGACCACGCCGTGGGCAAACCCAGCCTGACCCGCTGGCGTGCACTGGCGCACGACGCTAGGGCTCAGACGACCCGCATCGAGCTGGAGCCCCTCACCGGCCGCACCCACCAGCTGCGCGTGCACCTGTCCGCCATCGGCCACGCCATCCTGGGCGATGCGCTGTATGCCGATGCCGCCGCGCAAGCACAGGCCCCGCGACTGCTGCTGCACGCCAGCCACCTCGCCTTCACCCACCCGGCCACTGGGGAGCAGCTCGCACTGGAGTGGGCAGCCGAGTTCTGTTGAGTCGGCGTCGTTGAACTTGAACTCACCGTTCGGGCCGAGCTTGGCCTGAACGGTTCCAGTGGATGGAGGCTGGATATGAGGGTGTGTTCACGATGTCTCAGAGGGGATCGCGTGGGAGCGGAATCGGACCGGCGAACTTGGCGCTTTGGTGCGCAGGCAAGGTACGCCCATACCCTCTGCGCAGGCGATGGGATAATCGCGGTTTAGCGACTGCAGCCCCGCAATGCCCTCGACCCGGGGAGCGTTCCGCCGCAGAACATCCCTCCCCTTCGTTGTTTGTCCGTGCAACCCACCCCGAGCCCCTGGCGCATGTCCGTCGCCCCCATGATGGATTGGACCGACCGCCACTGCCGTTACTTTCACCGGCTGCTGACCCGCCAGACCCTGCTGTACACCGAGATGGTGAATGCGGGCGGCATTCTGTACGGCGGCACCGAGCGCCACTTGCGCTACAACGCCGAAGAGCACCCCGTGGCCCTGCAGCTGGGCGGTAACGAGCCCGACAAACTGGCCCAGGCCGCCAGGCTGGGTGAGGAATGGGGCTACGACGAAATCAACCTGAACTGCGGCTGCCCCAGCGACCGCGTGCAGCGCGGCGCCTTTGGCGCC
>DATLGV010000138.1:0-1929 GCA_035540275.1 Acidovorax sp.
CGACCCTTTCCGCAAGCCGAGCTACCTGTTCGCGCTGGTGGCGGGCAAGCTGGTGGCCCGCGAGCAGAAGATCAAGAGCCGTTCGGGCGCCGACCACCTGCTGCAGGTTTACGTGCGTCCGGGCGACCTGGGCAAGACCGAACACGCGATGAACTCGCTGATGTACAGCGTGGCCTGGGACGAAGCCCGCTTCGGCCTGCCGCTGGACCTGGAGCGCTTCATGATCGTCGCCACCAGCGACTTCAACATGGGCGCCATGGAAAACAAGGGCCTGAACATCTTCAACACGAAGTACGTTCTGGCCAGCGAAGCCACCGCCACCGACACCGACTTCGCCAACATCGAAAGCGTGGTCGGCCACGAGTACTTCCACAACTGGACGGGCAACCGCGTCACCTGCCGCGACTGGTTCCAGCTGAGCCTGAAGGAAGGCCTCACCGTCTTCCGCGACCAGGAGTTCAGCATGGATCTGGCGGGCAGCCCATCGGCCCGCGCTGTCAAGCGCATCGAGGACGTGCGCGTGCTGCGCACCGCCCAGTTCCCCGAAGACGCGGGCCCCATGGCCCACCCGGTGCGGCCCGACAGCTACGTCGAGATCAACAACTTCTACACCGTCACCATCTACGAAAAAGGTGCGGAGGTCGTGCGCATGCAGCACAACCTGGTGGGGCGCGAAGGCTTTGCCAAGGGCATGAAGCTGTACTTCGAGCGCCACGACGGCCAGGCCGTGACCTGCGACGACTTTGTGCAGGCCATCGCCGATGCCAACCCGGGCAGCCCGCTGGCGCAGCACCTGCCCCAGTTCAAGCGCTGGTACAGCCAGGCCGGCACGCCCCGCGTGCGCGCCACGGGCAGCTACGACGCGGCCACGCGCTGTTATGCACTCACGCTGTCGCAAAGCTGCGCAGCCACACCCGGCCAAAGCGAGAAGCTGCCCTTCGTCATCCCGGTGGAGCTGGGCCTGATCGACGCCAGCACCGGCGCCGCCCTGCCCCTGCACCTGTCGGGCGAAGACTCGTCGGGCAGCACCTCGCGCGTGGTCGTGCTCACCGAGGCATCGCAGACCCTGACCTTCACCAACCTGGATGCCGAGCCCGTGCCCTCGCTGCTGCGCGGTTTCAGCGCCCCCGTGGTGCTGGACATCGACTACGCCGACGCACAGTTGCTCACCCTGCTGGCGCACGACGCCGACGCCTTCAACCGCTGGGAAGCAGGGCAACGCCTGGCGCTGCGAATTGCCATCAATGCAATAGCTAATGAGGCTTATAAATCCGGTGCTACCGGCCGATTTGACCAAGCCATCCTGTCTGCAGAGTTTGTGGAGGCCATGCGCAGCGTGCTGCGCAACCCGGCCCTGGATGCCGCCTTCAAGGAGCTGGTGCTCACGCTGCCCTCCGAAACCTACATCGCCGAACAACTGGACGTGGTGGACCCGCAGCGCATCCACGCGGTGCGCGAAGCCATGCGCGAAGAGCTGGCACTGGCGCTGCAGTCTGACTGGGAAACCGTCTGGGAACAGAACCAGGACACCGGCGGCTACCGCCCCGACCCCGTCTCCTCCGGCCGCCGCGCGCTCAGCGGCCTGGCGCTGCACATGCTGTGCATTGCCGCGCAGAAGACAGGCGATGTGGTGTGGCCTGGCAAGGCCTACCAGCGCTTCAAGGTGGCCGGCAACATGACGGACCGCTTCAACGCCCTGACGGCCCTGGTGGCCAGCGGCAGCGAGCTGGCCGCCCCTGCCCTGGCGCGCTTTCACGCCATGTTCAAGGATGAGCCGCTGGTCATCGACAAATGGTTTGCGCTGCAAGCCGGTGCGCCGGACCGTGGCGGCAACGTGTTGCCCGCCGTGCGCCAGCTCATGTCGCACCCGGACTTCAGTCTCAAGAACCCCAACCGCGCACGCAGCGTGATCTTCAGCTACTGCAGCGC
>DATLGV010000139.1:0-4168 GCA_035540275.1 Acidovorax sp.
GGCCAGCACGGTCGCGCGGTGGCCGCGCTGCAGCAGTTCGTTCAGCACGGCCGAGCCGACGAAGCCGGTGGCACCAATCAGGGCGATGTTCATATCGATGTCCTTGGGGTCAAAGTTGCGATGCATTGAGAATAAGAGCTTGCCGAAGCGTCCGGTAGATGGCTAAAACTGCCTTTTCTTTGAAGTACAGCTTCATAATCAGCCCATTCACACGCTGCTGTTGTTCCCATGGAAGACCTCAAACGCATGGCCGTGTTTGCCGCCGTGGTGCAGCATGGCTCGATGAGCAGCGCCGCGCGTGCCCTGGGCATGAGCACTTCGGCCGTGAGCCAGCAGGTGCGCAAGCTCGAAAGCGACGGCGGCGTGACGCTGCTGCACCGCTCCACGCGCAAGCTGGCACTGACCGAGGCGGGCCAGCGCTACCACGCGCGCTGCGCTGCCATGTGGGCGGCGGCCGAGCAGGCGCGGGCCGAGCTGGCAGCCTCGCGCGATGCGCCCAGCGGCGAGCTGCGGATGTCGGCCACCGTAGGGTTTGCGCGCCACATCGCGCCCGCCCTGGGCCAACTGCTGGCCGCGCACCCTGCGCTGCGCCTGCGGCTGCTGGTGGATGATTCCACCATCGACCTCATCAACGCCCGCATCGATCTGGCTGTGCGCTATGGACGTCTGGCGGACTCGACCTGGGCTGCAAGGCGCCTGGGCGGCATGCACTGGTACCTGTGCGCATCGCCCGAATGGGTGGCCGCGCACGGCATGCCCCAGCACCCGGACGCTCTGCTGACCCACAGCTGGCTGGGCTTTGCACGGGAGAGCAGCGGGCTGCTCATCGACCTGCGCAGCCCCGCGGGAGAACCGCGCGCGCTGCGGGTGGAGCCACGCATTGCCAGCAACAACCAGCTCTCGATCCAGCAAATGTGCGAAGCGGGTCTGGGCCTCGCGCTGGTGGGCAGCATGGACGCGCACGAGGCGTTGCAGGCCGGCCGGCTGGTGCGCCTGCTGCCCGCGTGGTCGTTTGGCACCCTGGACATCTGGGCCGTCACGCCCCAGCGCGATGCGCAGCCCGCCAAGGTGCGCCAGGCGATCGCGGCGCTGCACGCGTATCTGCAGCAGGTGCCCGGCATTTCGGACTGAGCACCTGCCTGCGCGCGGGCTTTGTTTCGATCACACGGGAGGGCGAGGGACGCATGGCCCCGCGGCGGCGGCACGGCCATGCCAGCATGCTGCAGCGCAGTATTCGGGTATTGCCTGAACATTTAGACCCCTGCGCCCGCCGTTTGGGTCCTAGAATTTGTAAAGGCGCGTATCTTCACTACCTTACCGCGCGAAGGACACAACATGACAGCCATCCAGCAGGACATCGACGAGCGGACCAACCTCACCAGCACCAACAAGTTCGAACTGCTGCTATTTCGCCTGGGCACCGACAGCGCACTGGGTAAATCGGAGCTGTTTGGCATCAACGTGTTCAAGATCCGCGAGATCGTGGCCATGCCCAGCATCACGCCGATCGCAGGCACCACGGCCCATTCGCTGGGGGTGGTGAACCTGCGCGGGCAGGTGATCCCGGTGCTGGACCTGCCCTCCATCGTGGGTTGCAAGCCACAGACGGGCCTCAACATCATGCTGGTGACCGAGTACGCACGCACCACCCAGGCGTTTGCGGTCGAGTCGGTGGAAGACATCGTGCGCCTGGACTGGAAACAGGTGTTGTCGGCCGAAACCAGTGGCGCCGCTGGCAAGCTGGTGACCAGCATCGCCCGCCTCGACGGCAATACCGACGAGTCCCGCCTGGCCCAGGTGCTCGACGTCGAAGCCATCCTGCAGCTGATCTCGCCCTCGGACGGTCAGGAAGTCACCGAGGAAAAGGTGGGGGCCAAACTCCAGCTCAAACCCGGCTGCATCATCCTCGCGGCCGATGATTCCTTTGTGGCCCGCTCGCTCATCGAGCAGGAACTCAAGGCACTCCACGCCCCCTACGAAATCGTGAAGTCCGGCAAGGAAGCCTGGGATCGGCTCAACGCCATCGCCCGAAGCGCCGCGGCCGAAGGCAAGACCGTGCTCGACCGCGTGGCCATGGTATTGACCGACCTGGAAATGCCCGAGATGGATGGATTCACACTGACACGCAACATCAAGCAGGACGCGCGCTTTCATGGGCTGCCCGTGGTCATCCACTCCTCCTTGTCAGGTTCGGCCAACGAAGACCACGTGCGCAGCGTAGGGGCCGATGGCTACGTGGCCAAGTTTGTGGCGGAAGACCTGGCCGAAACCATTCGCAACGTGCTGCCCAGGTAAATCGCCCCCCGCGGCCCACCAGAGGGGGCCCGCACACGCCGAGCGGCTGCACAGGCCCAGCAGGGGTTTTGAGGCCACCACCGCGGGCAGCGCTTTGGGGATCAGGCCTGAACGCCATTATTTTTTAGCCATCGCGTTGAGCCAGCACGCTATTTCCAGGCCCGGCCCCACGGGTTATTGCTGCGGCAGGCGGCCCCTGCGCTGGCCTCCGGTCAACCAAATGGCGCGCCCACGCGCTAAAGTGACTGGCACCCGCCGTGCCAGCCCCTGAAATTTGTAACGCTCCACCGGAGCGCTTTTCGTGGGCTTTACGGACAGGGCGGAACGCGACCCGCCGGCCGGAGTCTGATCACCATGACCTACACCATCACCCGCATCCTTTCCGCCACCGTCCTGGGGGCCCTGGTCACGGGGTGTGCCACCGTGCCGGGCGATCCGTACGACCCGTACTACAACGCTCCGCGCTACCCTATGTACGAGCAGCCAGGCTATCTCTACGGAGCCCCCCCGCCGGTGTACCAGGCACCGCCCGTGTACCGCGCGCCTGGCCTGATCTACCAGGCCCCGCCGCCCGCCATTTATTACGGTGGACGTGACCGCGACGACAACCGCTGGGACAACGACCGCAACCGCAATGACTGGCGCGAAAGAGAGCGTGAACGCGACCGCGCAGAGCGCGACCGTGCCGCCCGCGAACGCGATCGCCGCGACCAGCAGGCCCGCGAAGCCGACCGCCGCGCTCGTGAACAGGACCAGGCCCGGCGCGAGCAGGCCGAGCGCGACCGCCGCGCTGCCGAAGACCGCCGCAACCGCGAAAACCGCCCCGGCCGGCTGGCGCCCGACAGCTACACCCCGAGCCCGTACGACTGGCGCTCGCGCCAGCAGTCCAACAGCCCCGACAAGCCCTGAGCAGCCCGTACGGACCGCCCCACCACTCTTGCCCCCATGAAACCACGCACCCTCCCCCTCACCGCCGGTTTGTGCGTGGTCTTCCTGAGCGCCCTGGCTCCCGCGGGAGTTCAGGCACAGGTGATGCGCTGCACCGACGCCGCCAGTGGCAAAGTCACCTACACCGACGGCCAATGCGCCAGCGGCAGCGCAGTCCGCGAGGTGGAGGCCCGCAAGACCCCGCAAGAGATCCAGCAGGAGCGCGAAGAGGCCGCCCAGGCGCTGGCGCGCAAGCAGCAGCGCCTGCAGGCCGAGGCCACCGCCGCAGAGGCCGAGTCGCGGCGCAATGCACAGCGTGACCGGGCAGCTCCCGCCAGAATAGACCATGCACGCTCGCCAGAGTGCGCCCGCTCGCGCCGCAACCTCGACGTGGTGCTGAGCAGTGGCACCGGTGGTAGCTACGAGCAAAACCTGCGGGTGGAGGCAGCGCAGCGCCAGGTCGATCTGGACTGCCTGGGGCCCCAAGGCTATGCAGAGATAGAGAAGTTCCGCTACCGGCCCGGCACCACGGCGCCCGTGGTGGTCGTGCCGCCCCCCTATTACCCCGTGCGGCCCGCGCCCGTGTCGCCATCGGCACCCGCCCCTGCACCCAGACCATTCACGCAGTGCAACGTGTTTCGCTGCTACGACGCCCAGGGCAACAGCTACCCCCGCTGAACCGGCACCTGCACCGGCACCGGCGGAATGGGCGCAGGGGTTCGACCCCTCCCACGCTACTCAGAACCTTTTCAAGATCTTGTCAGGGTCGCACGAGCGCCTTGCATCCCATCCCGAAAAGATCGTGAACCAATGGGATGGACGCCCCCACCCTAAACGGCATCGAAAGTGCCACAGTGGAGACGTTAGTTGTTCCACTCAAACCTGCAGGAGCGTCCACCATGAAGATTACAACCATTGGCATCGACCTGGCCAAGAATGTGTTTCA
>DATLGV010000140.1:0-11669 GCA_035540275.1 Acidovorax sp.
ACGACATCCCGTTCTGATCGCCGACCTGCTTCGGCGCATCGGTATTTCCCGGCGCGGGCGGGCACCCCACCAAGGTGCACTTTGCCAGCGCCCGCCAGGGCCTCCGTGGAGGCCCTGTTCTTTTGGTGGGCGGAGGCTGGCACGGCCCCGAATGCCCCGACCCGTCACCCCGAAGACATCCACCCCAGCCCAGGCGGCGACGGCGGGACTGTCGCATCCCCGCGACGTCCTACATTTTGAAACCTCGACGTCACGATCGTCACAGATCATCCTGGCTGCGTTTCACAGATTGCTTCTTGCAACGAGACGCCGACCGCCACAGAGCCCTTTCAAGGGCCAGCGGCCAGAACACAGCGACAACGGGGGAGGGAGTTCCATGCCAGGGCATCCTGAGGCATGCGGACATTCATGGCGGGCCCTGCGCAGCGTCGGCTGATGGCAGGGCCCGGGCCCATCGGCCGCGGCCCTGGGCGGGCACATGGACCGACGCCGCAGAGACCACCGTCCGGCGCAAACGCCGCACCCTGCGCAACGCCCCGCAACCAAGGGCACCCCGCAGTTCGGTGGCGATGGCAGCCACGTCACCGGCAAAGTTGTTACCAATGGTCAGACCGTCCTTGCGCACCGAGCCCAGCCGCCAGCAGCGGCGGGCCGGGGGCCAGACCAACAACCGCCAACGACGCCCCTTGCCCGGCCCGCGCACCTTCCGCAACCGCTCCGTTCGGTGTGCCCGCGTCGTCGGCGCAGAACAACGGGCTTGCTTCTTGCATTCACGGCGGGCTGAGCGGGTGCCCGCCAGCAACCGCAGACCCGCGCGGGAAGGCATCGTGGCAGCCGCGGCGAAGAGACCTTGATGGCCCTTGCCAGGCTTCTGCGCACCGCTGTGAAATGGGCGCGTTCACGCTGGAGGGGCATCAAAAATTTCTATTACCCACTTTTATTTATTCATAGTCTTTGTCTATTAAATCGCAGAGACAATCACGGCTGACAACTCCGCATCAC
Organism: Acidovorax sp.; assembly: GCA_035540275.1. Taxonomy (GTDB): domain Bacteria; phylum Pseudomonadota; class Gammaproteobacteria; order Burkholderiales; family Burkholderiaceae_C; genus Acidovorax. Next base: position 1,003 of record DATLGV010000140.1, read on the forward strand.
ACCCTGTGGCGCCTGCGGATTCCAGGGGTTGTGCAGCAGCGTGCCCCCCAGAAGACGTGCGGGTGCACCGGTTGATTCTGTTGCGCTCAAAAACCCATACAACCCATTCTTCTGTCTCCATGTGGTTCTCTTATGCAGGCTGACAAGCAACAGAGAGCGTTCTTTCCGGCGCTTTTTCACATGCCTGCCCGGCCCATGGAGCTGGCGATGTGGTGCCTGGCCGTGGGCGCGTTTGTCTACCTGTCCTTGATTCCAACGACACAGCATGCGCAAGTGCTGATTTCTGCCGCGCTGCTCACCGTCCTGGGGGGCTGCTACTTGCTCGGCCGGCGTGCGCAGGACTTTCGCCGGCGGCGCCTCGCACGGTTGACCATCATCATGCTGTGCGCCTTTCTGTCACTGCGTTACATGCATTGGCGGGCCACCGATTCGTTGCCCCTGCAGTTCGGGCTGCTGTCCATGGTGTGCGGGCTGCTGCTCTTTGCCGCCGAAGGGTATGGCTTCGTGAACATGCTGTTCGGCTTTTTCATCAATAGCGAACCGTTTGTACGCCATTCGATACCGTTGCCGGACGATGAAGATGCCTTACCCCATGTGGACATCTACATCCCCACCTACAACGAAGACCCCGACATTCTCAGGCCCACGGTCATTGCAGCGACCCAGATGCGTTACCCACGCCACAAGCTGCACGTGTATGTGCTGGACGATGGGGGGACGGCACAAAAACTCAACGATGAAAACCCGGCCAAGGCCGCTGCCGCGCATGAGCGGGCGCAAGCGCTCCAGTTGATCGCGCGCCAGTTTGGTGCAGGCTACCTCACCCGCGAGCGCAACCTGCATGCCAAGGCGGGCAACATCAACAGCGCGCTGTCCAGTACCCAGGGCGAGTTGCTGCTCATTCTGGACTGCGACCACATTCCTGCGGCGGACTTTCTGCAGCGCACGGTGGGCTTCTTTCTGGCCGATCCCCAGCTTTTTGTGCTGCAGACCCCCCACAACTTCGTCAGCCCGGACCCCGTGGAACGGAACCTGGACACGTTCGAAAACTCGCCGGCCGAAAATGAGCTGTTCTATGACGTGATGCAGCCCGGCCTGGATTTTTGGGGCACGTCTTTTTTCTGCGGCTCGGCTGCGGTGCTGCGGCGCAGTGTGATCGACAAGCTCGGCGGTGTGTCGGGGCAGACCATCACCGAAGATGCGGAGACCACGCTGGATGCTTTGTCCCTGGGATACAAGTCTGCGTACTACAACCGCCCCATGGTGTCGGGACTGCAACCGGAGACCTACTCGGGCTTCATCGTGCAGCGCGTCCGCTGGGGCCAGGGCATGCTGCAGATCTTTCTGCTGAAGAACCCCTGGAAGCAGCCCCACCTCACCTTCACGCAGCGCCTTCTCTACACCAACTTTGCCTTCTACTGGGGCTTTGCGGGGGCCCGCGTGATCATGCTGCTGGCGCCCCCCGCGTACCTGATGTTCGGCATCAACCTGTGCGACACCACCGCAGAGCAGCTGCTGGCCTATTCCGTGCCGGCATTGATCGCTTCGCTGGTCTCCACGCAGTTTTTCTACGGCCGGGTGCGCTGGCCCTTCATGTCGCAGCTGTACGAAATCGTCCAGTCGGTCTACGTGCTGCAGGGTCTGGCGGAGGTGATACGCAGACCGCGCTCCCCATCGTTCAAGGTGACGCCCAAGGGCGAAGTGCTCAACCAGAACTTCATCTCCTCGCTGGCCTGGCCGTTCTACGTGTTGCTGATCCTGACCGTCCTGGGGATCGGGTTCGGCGTGCTGCGCATCTCGAGCGAGCCCTGGAACCTCGGCGCCATCAGCTTTGTGCTGTTCTGGGCCGTCCTGGATACCGTGCTGCTGCTCGGTGTCCTAGGGATCACGTTTGAGCGCCGCCAGTTGCGATCGGAACCGAGACTGCGCCACGAAGAACCCATCACCGCACACATCGCCGGGCAGACGTTCGAAGGAACCACCACCAATGCGTCCGCGTCCGGCCTCGCCGTGAGGCTGCGGTGCGCATCCGGCCAGACTGCGCCCCACATCCAGCCAGGCGCCCCCATCGACATCACCCTGCATGGCCGCCCCGGCCACTTGCAGGGCCACCTGCAATCCTGCCGACACATCAACAGCCAGGAGTTCAGCCTCGGGCTCAAATACAGCCACCACAGGCAAGCCCAGGAACGACTGGCCATTGATCTGGCCTTTGGCTCCAGCGATACGCTGGTACAGAACAACCAACGTCGGCACGCGGGCCGAAGCGTGCTGGGCGGCTTGCTGGCCGTCATCCGCTTCGCACTCGGCCAAGGGCTGGGCCATCTGGTCTTTCTGGTGCAGCAGCAAGCTCGTCGCACGCTTGCCGCCACGCGCATTCTGCTTTCTCCCAAAAACTCCCCATGATGCATCTCCCAGCGCTTTTGTTCCGCCACCGCCATGCCTCCCGGGCGGCCCGGCTTGCCGTTCTGCTGCCTCTGGTGCTGGCCCCGTTGGTGGTCACGGCCAAGACCAAGCACAAGCGTGAGCCCAGCGAGCCAGCACCGCAAGAGCAGGCCGTTGCCAGCGAACCCACGGCCACGCCGTCACGGCTGAGGCGGGAGGACACACTCGTCCGGCCGGCGGGTGTAGCCTCCAGTGAATTCACGATCCCGCTGTCGCGGCTGAAGGGGGATGACAAACCCGTCCGGCTGGCGGGCGTGGCCTCCAGCATGAAACTGTCGCTGCCCCTGCCGGCACTGGTACAGGCGCAGGACGTGCGGCTCGAACTCTCGGGCACGGCCTCGCGTGCATTGATGGCCTCATCGCAGCTGGAAGTTGCCGTCAACGGCCGCGTGGTGCGGCAGTTCGGACTGAGTGGCAGCGAAGAGAACTTCCGGCACTCCCTCAGCATCCCGCTGAGCGCATTGCGCGAGGGCTTCAATGAGGTGCAAATCAGTGTTGCGCAGCACTACGCCAGCACCTGCGAATACCCGATGGCTTCGCAACTGTGGACGGACATCCACCTGCGAGAGTCACAGTTCGTCGTTTCGGCCACCCCCAAGGCCTTGCCCGCAAGGCTCGACCGGCTGGACGCCTTGTTTGACAAGGCGGTGTTTGCCGATCCCGCCCCCGTCAGCATCCTCACGGCCAAAGCGCCGGAAGGTGCGGTGCTCAGCGCCGCGGGACTCGTCGCCCAGGGCATCGGACACCGCTATGACTACGTGCCGGTACGCCTGTCCACAGCGCGATTTCCGGCGGCACCAGCTCAGCTGGGCACCACCTTGCCATCCCAGGCCCGAGCGGCCGTGGTGCTGGGCACCTTCGACAGCCTCGGCGCCTATCTCCAGGGGCTGGGCGCGCCCACGGACTCCGGGCCGGTGGTCGCCATACGCACCTTGCCGGAAGACCCCACCCGCTTCGTCGTGATCCTCGCGGCAGCCACCGAGGCCGAACTCCCGATCGCCGCCACGGCCTTTGCCATGCAGCGCATGCCCTGGCCGGGCAAGGCGTGGGTCGCCGTGCGGGATCTCCAGCTGCCGCCCCCGAAAGATCTGCGGGAGGCCGCCGATGTCCAGGACGCGTCCACCCATGCGCAGCCCTTCAGCGCGCTGGGGTACGCCACCACCACCTACAGCGGCCTGCCCACCGGCAACGCCAGCCTGCGTTTCTGGAACTCCAATTGGCAAGGGCGCATGCAGGTGCGGCTGCACCTGGCCTACGGCAGCGGCATGTCGGCACAGTCGGCCCTCAATGTGCTCGCCAACGGGGTCATGCATGGCTCCATCCCGCTGAACAACCCGGCGGGCGGCGTGTACACCAACTACGCCGTGAGCCTGCCCACCGGTTCATTGCGCATGGGTTGGAACACCCTGGAGCTGCAGCCGGTGCTGGTGCCCCAAGCCAACGGAGGAGAGTGCAAGCCGTTCTTTCTGGGCAATCTTGCCACCACGATCTATGACGACAGCACGGTGCAGAATTTTGGGGGCAGCCCGCTCCTGCGCCCCGACCTGGGCCTGATCGCCCGCGACGGGCGCGGCTCACCGATTCCCCCCCTGGGCGAAGGCATGGCCGTACAGCTGACCGACGCACAGGACCCGACCGTGGGGGCCGGCCTCACGCTCATGGCCAAGCTGGCTCAGGTCCTGCGAACCCCCTTGCTGCGCACCTCGTTCCAGGTCGGGCAGGATGAGAAAGCCACCAACCGCCTCTGGGTCGGTACCCTGGAGCGCCTGCCCGAGAACGTGCGCGAGCGCGCAGGGCTGAACACCGCGGGCAAGCTGTTGCTGAATGTGCCCCTGATGCAATCCGTGAGGGTCCCGGTGATCGAAGGCAATGACACCCTGATGCAGCTGCGCGAACTCATCGAGGGATCGGCGGCACGCCCCCTGGTGCTGGGTGCCGCCGTAGCGCTCAACGATACCCCCCCACAACATGCCATTGCGACCACCGTGTTTGATGGCAACCAGCCCCTGACGGTGTTCGCCGCGGCCCACCCCGACGAACTGCAGGCGGCCCTGCATCATGTGGTGGGGTATGGCCCCTGGGGTCAGCTGCGCGGCGGCATGGCGTTCTGGCGGCCGGGTGAACCCGTGAAGGCGGTGATTTCGGAGGACACGCCCTTCAGCGCCTATGCCTTGCGCGGCAGCATCGGACTGTGGGTTTCGCAGTACCCCTGGTGGTCGCTGGCCATCGTGCTGGCTATGATCGCCTCGCTGGTCGCACTCACGCGCACGGTGCTGGCGCGCTATCGGCAGCGCAACCTGCCCGCACAAGCCCAGCGTACATCGGGGAGCAAGGCATGAGCCACCACCTGCATCGATACCTCTTGTGGGTCGGACTGTCCTGCGCCGGCGCCCTGGCGTCGGCACAAGACGCTGCGCCCAGGCTCTACATTGGCGGGAGCCAGGGGTCTTCCGCGGGCACCTACACCTATGCCGGGCAGATCGTCCCCCTGGAAGGCGCGCGGGTGGGCCAGGGCTGGTTCCAGAAAACCGTGGCGAGCTGGCTGACCTACCAATACGACACCACGGTGGCAGGAGCGCCCACCGAGGCGAAAGCGGGGGCCGCGGGCATCGAGGGTGGCTGGGGTTACGCCTGGGACACCGAGCGCTTCAAGGGCGATGCATCGCTCTCACTGGGCCTGCGCCATACCCAACTGCGGCCGGCGGCAGCCCGGGCAGACGGACAGCACGGCACCCGCGTCACCCTCACACCCCAAATCGGCGCGCGCTATCTGTTCACCCCCCGGTGGGACGCCGATGTTCTCGCGTCGTACAGCGCGGGCACCCACAGCAGCTTTGGCCGGGCACGCATGGGCGTTCGCCCCGGCGACACCGAATGGCGCCTGGGTCTGGAGGCCACGCTGTCCCAGGGCAAGGACTACCGCACCCAGCAAACGGGAGTGTTCGCGGGCCGCAACCTGGGAACGGGCTGGTTTCTGGAAGTCAACGCCGGCCAGGCACGGCCCAGGGATGGCAAAAGCACGCCTTACGTCGGCCTGTCTGCATCGCTGGTGCGATAGCCCGGCGCGCTGGCCGCTTACCGCCAGGTGGTCAACAGGGCCCCGTCAGCGCTGAATCGGTACCGCCCTTCCAGAGCCCCTTGCGCGAACAACGCCAGCACCTGGTCGTAGTAGGTCGGCGGGTTTCCCAGCAGCGCTGTCGCAAAGCGCGAGGGCGGGCAGCCGGGGAACGGAGGGGCGGCCTGTCCGGCCTGCCGCGTGGAACGCACCACGAGCGCCAGTTGCGTCTGGAGCAGCGCCGTCGCCCCGAGCGCCTTCAAATACGGCAAAAGGGCAGCGGAGAACCCGGGCGGCGCGATCCCCGAACCAGAGCCCTCGTCCGTGCGGGCTCTCTGCGGTGGCTGGGCATGGCCGGCGGCGAGCCAGTCCCGCATCCCCCGCAGCCCCTTCAGCAGCGCTGGGCGGGCGGGGTCGGCACCATGCACCAGCCCCGCCCACAGATACGTGCGAATCGCGTCGTAGCTGCCCCATGCCGGACTGACGGCGGTGGCATGCCAGCCCCGGGGCTCACTGTATTCGACCCAATCGGGCACAAACCCGTGGGGGGCCACGGCACGCAGCATGGCCAGCGTGTTGGCGATGATCTCGGTCCAGGGGCTTCCGCCACGCAGCGCCGCGAAATAGCGCAACTGGTGGATCGGCAGATAGCTCGGATTGAAACGCCAGCGGGCCGTGTCCGTCTGAAAGCCCTCGGGGGCAGGAAGCAGCATCCAGCCCAGCCCCGGCAGCCGCACCAGCTCGGAGGCTTCAATGCGCGCCAGCAACGCGTGCCCCAGCAGGCCATAGCTCGGCATGTTCCACAAGCGGGCTGCTTCCAGCAGGGTGTAGGCCAGCCACAGGTCTGCGTCCGACGCGGGGTTGGCATCCACCAGCGTCCACTCGCCACTGTCATGCCGCCCCCAGCGCCATCCGGGCAGGCGTGCGGTCAGGTCCCCCGCCGCCAGATGGCGCTCTGTCCAGCGCAGCAAGGTATCAAAGCGGCCGCGCTCATTGGCCACCAGAGAGAAAAACAAGGCATAGGCCTGCCCCTCGGAGGTGGTGTAGCGCGTCTGATGCTGGTCATCAATCACCCGCCCATCCTCCTGCACGAAACGCGTCACGAAGGCCTCCCACAACGGCCATGCAGGGCACCGTGGCGCAGGCTCCCGCAGAGGCGGCGGCGCAGCCGCAACCACCACCGGCCACGCCAGGCATCCGGCGGCCAGGCTGCGGCGGCGAAGATCCACCCGGGGCCGGCCCGGCGGTGCCGATGGCGGGGACTCCCCGCAGGCCGTGGCGTCGGCAGGTGTCTGGCGGGCGTCCGGCATCACGCCACGTCCGCAATCACTCCGCCGCCCAGGCACACCTCGCCGTCGTACAGCACCGCGCTCTGCCCCGGCGTCACGGCCCACTGGGCCTCGGGGAATTGCAGCGCAAACCCGTGCGATGCGGCCTCCAGTGTGCAAGCGGCGTCCTGCTGGCGGTAGCGCGTCTTGGCGGCATAGGCGCCGGGTGCCGGGGCCTGGCCGGCACACCAGCTCACGTCCTGCGCCACCAGGCGGTGCGACAGCAGCCAGGGGTGGTCATGCCCCTGCACCACGCGCAGCGTGTTCTTCTCCAGGTCCTTGCGGGCCACGTACCAGGGCTCATGATCGCCGCCGCCGCGCGCCGGCTGGGCAGACGGCGCTTTCGAGCCTGCGCCTTTTTCCTTCACGCCCCCAATGCCCAGGCCCTGGCGCTGGCCCAGCGTGTAGAACGACAGGCCCACATGCTGGCCCAGCCTGCGCCCCCGGTCATCCAGGATGGGCCCGGGCGCGTGGCTGATGTAGCGGTTCAGAAACTCGCGGAAGGGCCGCTCGCCGATGAAGCAGATGCCGGTGGAGTCCTTCTTCTTGGCATTGGGCAGGCCGATTTCCTCAGCGATGCGGCGCACCTCGGTCTTGTGCAGTTCGCCCACGGGGAACAGGGTCTTGGACAGCTGCGCCTGGTTCAGGCGGTGCAGAAAGTAGCTCTGGTCCTTGCTCGGGTCCAGCCCCTTGAGCAGTTCGTGCAGGCCTGTGGCCGGGTTGTGGCGCACGCGCGCGTAGTGGCCCGTGGCGATCTTCTCCGCGCCTAAACGCATCGCGTGGTCCAGGAAGGCCTTGAACTTGATCTCGGCGTTGCACAGCACATCGGGGTTGGGTGTGCGGCCGGCTTGGTACTCGCGCAGGAACTCGGCGAACACGCGGTCCTTGTAGTCGGCCGCGAAGTTCACATGCTCGATCTCGATGCCGATCACATCGGCCACAGCGGCTGCGTCCACAAAGTCGATGTTGGACGAGCAGTACTCGCTGTCGTCATCGTCTTCCCAGTTTTTCATGAAGATGCCGACCACCTCATGGCCCTGCTTTTTGAGCAGGTAGGCGGTCACGGCCGAGTCCACGCCGCCGGAAAGGCCGACGACAACGCGCTGTTTGGTAGGGGAAGTCATTGCCCCGATTGTATTTTTGATGCCACCGGAGCACTGCGCGGGCGCGCAGAACGCGTAGCCACCAGCAGGTCATACAGCTGCTGCGCGGCGGGCGACAGGGTTTTGCCCCGGCGCTTGATCAGCCCCATCTGCCGCGTGACGATGGGCTCCACCAGCGGAATGCTGACCAGCGTGGGGTGGTCCTTGCCCGGCATGGCCAGGCTGGGCACGGCCGCCACGCCCAGGCCCGCCTCCACCAGGCCGAGCAGCGTGGTCACATGCTTGGCCTCGTACAGGCACTGGGGCCGGTCGGGCACGTTGGCCAGCGCCAGGTCCATCAGCAGGCGGTTGCCCGAGGTCTTGCCCACCGACATGAAGTCGTGCTGACCCAGCTCGGCCCAGCTCACCTTCTTGCGGCGCGCCAGCACGTGGTCGCGCCGACAGGCGGCCACAAAGCGCTCGGCCAGCACGGGCTTGAACTCGATCTCGGCCTCCTGGCTGCCGATGAAGTTCAGGCCAAAGTCCGCGTCGCCCTGCGCCACGGCCACCAGCACCTCGTTGGCGCTGGCGTCGTGCACCTTGACGCGGATCTTGGGAAACCGCTCGTGGTAGCGCTTGACCACCTGCGGCAGAAAGTAATACACGGCCGAGGGCACGCAGGCAATCGTCACCTCGCCCATGCGCCGCGCGGCCACATCGCCCAGGCCCATGAGCATGCCGTCCAGGTCGTCCAGCCACACACGGGTCTTGCGGGCAAAGTCGCGGCCCACGGCCGTGAGCGTGACGCGGCGTGTGGTGCGGTCGAGCAGGCGCACACCCAGCGCCTCTTCGAGCTTGTCGATGCGGCGACTGAATGCGGGCTGCGACAGGTGGATGGCCTCGGCGGCCGCACGAAAGCTCTGCAACTCGGCCACGGCCGCAAAGGCCTGGATGTCGGCAAGGTCGAATATGTTGTTCATCGGGTGTCTTTCGTGTGCGCTTCGGGGTGTTTTCGGCGTTGCAAGCCGTGCATCAAACGATCAGAACATTGCAATTCACGGACGTGATTGGAGCATGTACAAGCGCCACAGCCTATTGCACAGCATGCATCAATCATTGCCAACAATGCAATTCACAGATCAGCGATGGCGCAGCACCATGCTGACCCATGAGCACCAACATTCCTTGCGTTCTGATGCGTGGCGGCACCTCCCGGGGTCCGTTCTTCCTGGCCGACTGGCTGCCGCGCGACCCTGAGGCCCGCGACCGCACGCTGATTGCCGCCCTGGGCTCGCCGCACGAGCTGCAGATCGACGGCCTGGGCGGCGGCAACTCGCTGACCAGCAAGGTCGCCATCGTCTCGCGCTCCACGCAGCCCGACTGCGATGTGGACTACCTGTTTGCCCAGGTCAGCGTGCAGGAGGCCCGCGTGGACACGCGGCCCAACTGCGGCAACATGCTGGCCGGTGTGGGGCCCTTTGCCATCGAGCAAGGGCTGGTGCCTGCAGACCGCGAAGGCCAGACCACCACCGTGCGGGTCTACAACGTGAACACCCGCTCCCGCATCGACGTGCAGGTGTGCACGGCGGGCGGCCAGGTGCATTACGACGGCGATGTGCGCATTGACGGCGTGCAGGGCACTGCCGCCCCGGTGCTCATGAACTTTCTGGACGCCTGGGGTGCCGTCACCGGCCAGATCTTTCCCACCGGCCAGCGCATCGACACCATCCAGGGCCTGCAGGTCACCTGCATCGACGCGGCGCAGGTGATGGTGCTGGTGCGCGCCGCCGACCTGGGCCTGCGCGGCGACGAGACACCCGGCGAGCTGGACGCCCACACCGCCTTGCTCGCCCGCCTGGAGGCCCTGCGCCTCGAAGCAGGCCAGCGCATGGGCATGGGCGATGTGACCCACAGCGTGCTGCCCAAGCCGGTGATCGTGTCGCCGGGCACATCACCCGGCAGCGTGGTGTCGCGCTACTTCACGCCGCACCAGTGCCACCGCTCCCATGCCGTGACGGGCGCGATTGGCGTGGCCGCGGCCTCGGTACTGCCGGGCACGGTGGCCACCGACGAGCGGCATGCACCCGCCGCCGGGCTGCGCCGCGTGGAAGTGCAACACCCGGCGGGTCGCATCCAGGTGGAGGTGGAACTCAGCGAGGTGGACGGCCAGTTCAAGCTGGTGCAGGCCGCGCTGGTGCGCACCGCCCGAAAGATTCTGGAGGGCAGGCTGTTCGTGCCCGAAAGCGCCCCCGCGCACTGAGCGCTCTTCCGGGCGCTGCCTGCGCAGCACCCGCCCAAAGATTTCACGATTCCAACCATCACGACAGGAGACACACCATGACCCGTTCCATTCAATCCACCACGCGCCGCACGGCGCTGGCCACGGCTGCGCTGGCGCTCGCGTCCAGCGCCTTCTGGGCTGCCGGCACCGCCCATGCAGCCTATCCCGAAAAGCCCATCACGCTCGTCGTGCCCACCGCCGCCGGGGGTGGCAACGACGGCATGGCGCGCGTGGTGGCCATCAAGCTCTCCACCCTGCTGGGCCAGCAGGTCATCGTGGAAAACAAGGCGGGCGCCAATGGCGCGATTGCGGCCGAATACGTGGCCCGTGCGGCGCCCGACGGGCACACCATCCTGTTCGGCTACATCGGCACCCACGGCATGAGCCCCGCGCTGCAAAAGCTGCGCTACGACCCCATCACGCAGTTCGAGCCCATCGGCATGGTGAGCTACTCGCCCACGCTGATGGTGGTGAAC
>DATLGV010000141.1:0-8315 GCA_035540275.1 Acidovorax sp.
GTCTTCGGGTCTTTCGTACACACTGGGCAATGGCAAGTACGTGGGTTTCCACACCGAGATGGGTGAAATCGTCCTGCACGACATCCAGAAGCAGCTGGGCCTGGCCAAGCTGGACATCAAGTACCAGCCCGTCACCTCGCAAAACCGCATCCCCCTCGTGACCAACGGCACCGTGGACCTGGAGTGCGGCTCCACCACCAACAACGCCGCCCGCCAGAAGGACGTGGCGTTTGCCGTGACCACCTACGTGGAAGAAGTGCGCACGGCCGTCAAGGCCAATTCGGGCATCACTTCCATCAAGGAACTCAATGGCAAGACCGTGGCCACCACCACCGGCACGACCTCGGTGCAGACGCTGCGCAAGCACGAGCGCGCTGGCGGCATCGACTTCAAGGAAGTGTTCGGCAAGGACCACGCCGACAGCTTCCTGATGCTGGAAACCGGTCGCGCTGACGCGTTCGTGATGGACGGCTCCATCCTGGCCGCCAACATCTCCAAGTCCAAGAACCCTGCCGACTACAAGATCGTGGGCGAAGTGCTGTCGGTGGAGCCCATCGCCTGCATGCTGCGCAAGGACGACGCTGCGTTCAAGAAGGCCGTGGACGACTCCATCAAGCGCCAGATCGCCGACGGCTCGCTGGCCAAGCTGTATGACAAGTGGTTCATGCAACCCGTGCCACCGACCAACACCAAGATCGGCCTGCCCATGTCCGACGCCACCAAGGCTGCATGGGCATCCCCCAACGACAAGCCCATGGAAGACTACGCCAAGAAGTAATCTTCGCAACGCTTGTGCCCCTTCGGCCAACTGGTTTGAAGGGGCTTTTTTGTTGGGTGGGCCAAGGGTGGCACCCAGCGCATAACCAAAAAATTAAAGGGGTGCTCCTATGAGTTGGGATTGGCAGGTGTTCTGCCAGGACACCATGGACCGGGATGTGGTGCAGGGCTGCTTTGGCAAGGGCGGCGAGATCACCTACCTGGACTGGATGCTGTCGGCCTGGGGCTGGACGGTGTCCGTTTCGCTGCTGGCGCTGCTGCTGGCGCTTGTGTTGGGTTCCGTCATCGGTACGCTGCGCACCTTGCAGGACCGGCCGATGATCGTTCGGCTGGGCAACGCCTGGGTCGAGCTGTTTCGCAATATTCCGCTGCTGGTGCAGATCTTCCTGTGGTACCACGTGCTGCCCAGCCTGTTCCCGGTGCTGCGGGGCGTGCCCGGTTTTGCACTGGTGGTGCTGGCGCTGGGCTTCTTTACCTCGGCGCGGATTGCCGAGCAGGTGCGCTCGGGCATCCAGGCCCTGCCACGCGGCCAGCGCTATGCCGGCATGGCCATGGGGTTCACCACCTTCCAGACGTACCGCTATGTGCTGCTGCCCATGGCCTTTCGCATCATCATTCCGCCGCTGACCAGCGAGACGATGAACATCTTCAAGAACTCGTCCGTGGCGTTTGCCGTGTCGGTGGCCGAGCTCACCATGTTCGCCATGCAGGCGCAGGAAGAAACCTCGCGCGGCATCGAGGTCTACCTGGCAGTGACGGCGCTGTACATCATCTCGGCGTTTGCCATCAACCGGATCATGGCCTTCGTCGAGAAGCGTGCGCGCATCCCGGGCATGGTCGTGAGCGGTGCGGCCGGAGGGGGGCATTGACATGAATCTCGATCTCTCCTTCTACAACTGGGACCTGATCTCCAACTTCGTGCTCAAGGGGCTGTACTTCAGCCTGATCCTCACGCTGGTGGCCACCATCGGGGGGGTGTTGTTCGGCACCGTGCTGGCGCTGATGCGCCTGTCGGGCAAGAAGTGGCTCGATGTGCCCGCCACCATCTACGTCAACGGCATGCGCTCCATTCCGCTGGTGATGGTGATCCTGTGGTTCTTCCTGCTGGTACCCGCCATCATCGGGCGCCCCATCGGCGCCGAAGTGTCGGCGGTGATCACCTTCATCGCCTTTGAAGCCGCGTACTTCAGCGAAATCATGCGCGCCGGCATCCAGTCCATCCCGCGCGGCCAGGTGTATGCCGGCCAGGCGCTGGGCATGACCTACAGCCAGAACATGAAGCTGGTGGTGCTGCCCCAGGCGTTCCGCAACATGCTGCCGGTGCTGCTCACGCAGACCATCATCCTGTTCCAGGACACGTCGCTGGTCTATGCCATCGGTGCCTACGACATGCTCAAGGGCTTTGAAGTGGCGGGCAAGAACTTCGGCCGCCCCATCGAGGCGTACCTGGCTGCCGCTGTCCTGTACTTTGTGATGTGCTATGCGCTGTCCTGGATGGTCAAGCGCCTTCACCAGAAGATCGCAATTATTCGGTAGTCCCCCTGAGTCGCCTTCGGCGCCTTCCCCCCAGGGGGACGACGCCAGTGGCCTGGCAAAGCCAGCTCCACGGCGTCCCCGCATGAGGCCACACCGGCCTTTTGCGCGGCGCCCGAAAAAGTGACAAGAGAAGAGATTGGAGAAAGAGAAATGATCGAACTCAAGAACGTATCCAAGTGGTATGGACCGGTGCAGGTGCTCAACGAGTGCTCGGCCACCATCAACAAGGGTGAAGTGGTGGTGGTGTGCGGCCCCTCGGGCTCGGGCAAGTCCACGCTGATCAAGACCATCAACGCGCTGGAGCCCTTCCAGAAGGGCGAAATCACGGTCGACGGCGTGAAGCTGCACGACCCCAACACCAACCTGCCCAAGCTGCGCAGCCGCGTGGGCATGGTGTTCCAGCACTTCGAGCTGTTCCCCCACCTGTCGGTGACGGACAACCTGACCATTGCACAGATCAAGGTGCTGGGCCGCAGCGCGGACGACGCCAAGAAGCGCGGCCTCAAGATGCTGGAGCGCGTGGGCCTGATCGCGCACAAGGACAAGTTCCCCGGCCAGCTCTCGGGCGGCCAGCAGCAGCGCGTGGCCATTGCCCGCGCGCTGAGCATGGACCCCATCGTGATGCTGTTCGACGAGCCCACGTCGGCCCTCGACCCCGAAATGGTGGGCGAGGTGCTGGACGTGATGGTGGGCCTGGCCAACGAGGGTATGACCATGATGTGCGTGACCCACGAAATGGGCTTTGCGCGCAAGGTGAGCAACCGCGTGATCTTCATGGACGTGGGCGGCAAGATCCTGGAAGACTGCTCGAAGGACGAGTTCTTCAACAACCCCGAGGCACGCCAGCCCCGTACCAAGGACTTCCTCAACAAGATCCTGCAGCACTGAACGCTGCCTTGCACCCCGCGTCGCACGGCGCGGTGCTACGAAAAAGCGCTCCTCGGAGCGCTTTTTTCATGGACCCAGCAGTGCCGACAGTGCCTGGGCGCGCAGGCTAGCGCTTGCCCCTTCGACCGGTGGGCGAAGGGCCTTCCACAATGAGCTGGGACTCAAAATCCGTCCACAGGTCGTCGCGCCGCTTCAGCGCCTCGGACACTGCCTTGTGCCGCAGCTGCGCCACGGCCGACACCAGCGCATTGCACAGAAAGAACGCAGCGGTGTACGAGTCGAACGGCGACGCGTTGGACGTGCGCACCTGCAGCCGGTGGTGGGACAGCGCGGCCAATGGCGCGGCGGCGCTGTCGGTGATGGCCAGCACCTGGGCGCCCGCGTCGCGAAAGCGCTGCGCCACTTTCACCGGCCCGCTGGCGTAGCGGCGGATGCTGAACACCAGCAGGGCGTCCTCGGGCTGGATCCACAGCAACTGGTCGGTGGCGTCCACCGCGCCTGCCCCCAGCTCGTGCACGCCGGGGCGGCACATGTTCAGGTGCAGCGCCAGCCAGGCGGCCACCGGGGCGCTGTTGATCTGTGCCAGCACAAAAATGCGCCCCTTGCCCTGCGCAATGCGCGCCACCATGGCCTCGAAGGCCGCCATGTCCAGCCCGTCGCGCGTGGTGCTGAGGTTGTGCTGGTCGTGCAGCAAGGCATCGTCCACGCACTGCTGCAGGCTGCGCCGCGTGCCGATGGTGACGGGGGCGCGCTGCCCGGCCGTTTGCAGCAGGGCGGTGACCTCGGCCCGCGCCTCGCGCTGCGCCTCGGCATAGCTGCCGTAGCCCAGCTTGGCAAACAGCCGCACCACGGTCGATGCACTGGTGCCGGTGCGGGCGGCGAGGGCGGTGGCGGACTCCAGCAGGGCATGGGGGTAGTCGCGCCCCAGCGCCTCGGCCAATCCGCGTTCGCTGGCGGTCAGGTCGGCGTCCTGGCGGGCCAGCCGCTCGGTCAGCAAGGCGGCGGATTCTTGCAATGATGATTTCATAAAATACTCTTTTGTGCAAAATTCGTTGCAAAAACCGGAGTCGCGTGCAACACTGCGGCCTGAATTCTGCCCCTACCTGGGGATTGCTCTCAAGGACAAAAAATGCTCCATACCCTGAACGAAAGCCAGCCGCCCATGGGTGCGCAGGTGCTGGACTGGCTGGACCGGCAGCAGCAGGCCATGCAAGACCTGTTGCAAAAGGTGGTCAATATCGAGAGCGGCAGCCGCAATGAAGCGGGTGTGACGGCCGTGGCCCACGCCCTGGCCGAGCGCCTGAAGGCGGCTGGTGTGCCCGTGCAGTTCGAGCCCGTGCCCGGCTATGGCGTGCTGCTGCATGCGCAGGTCAACCCGGCAGAGGGCGCTGCAGCAGGTGGCGCCCCCATCATCCTCATGGGGCACATGGACACGGTGTTTCCCGATGGCACGGTGGCCAAGCGCCCTTACCGCGAAGAAGCGGGGCGCGCCTATGGGCCCGGTGCGGCCGACATGAAGTCGGGCCTGGTGCTCAACGTGTTCGTCGCCGAGGCCTTTGCACGCTGCGGCGGGCTGACGGCGCCACTGCACCTGTTCTTCTCGTGCGACGAAGAGGTCGGCTCGCCCGCCACACGCGACCTCATCATGGCCCGCGTGCGCGGCGCGCGTGCGGTGTTCAATGCCGAGCCCGGCCGCGTCAGCGGCAACGTGGTCACCAGCCGCAAGGGCTCGATGGTGGTGGAGTTCGAAGTGCAGGGCGTGGCCGCGCATGCGGGCATCAACCACGCCGCGGGCGCCAGCGCCATCGAGGCCCTGGCCCGCAAGACGCTGGCGCTGCATGCGCTGACCAACCCGGCCACGGGCGTCACCTGCAACGTGGGCGTGGTGCAGGGCGGCATCGTGCCCAACATGGTGGCGCCGCACGCGCGCGCCGAGGTGGACTTGCGCTTCACGGCGGACACCAGCCCCGACGACCTGCTGGAGCGCGTGCGCGCCATCGTCGAAGAGGAGTCGGTGCCCCGCACCCAGGGCCGCATCACCACCGCGCGCCGCTCCCTGCCCATGAAGCCCACGCCCGACTATCTGCTGGCGCTGTACCAGCAGGGCGCCCGGGCGCTGGGCTTTGAGGTGCAAGGCGAGTTCACCGGCGGCGCGGCCGACAGCGGCCTCACCGCATCGGTGGGCGTGCCCACGCTGTGCGCCACCGGCCCCGTGGGCGGCCACCCGCACACCGAACGTGAGTACTGCGAGCTGTCCACCTTCGTGCCCCGCGCACAAGCCGTGGCGCTGGCGGTGCTGGGCCACCCTTGAACCCTGCTTTTTCTCTTGTTGTATTTGCGTTTTTGAAGACAGCCATGAACCACATCCCTTCCCGCCGCCACCTCCTGTCCACCGGCCTTGGCCTGGCCGGTCTTGCTGCGCTGCCTGCGCTGGCGCAAGACAAGTTCCCTTTGCGCCCGATCACGCTGGTGGTGCCGTTCCCGCCCGGCGGGTCGGTGGACATCATGGCGCGCCAGTATTCCGAGCCGCTATCGCGCGTGCTGGGCGTGCCCATCGTGGTGGAAAACCGCGCTGGCGCCGGGGGCTCGGTGGGCGCGCAGTATGTGGCGCGCTCCAAGGCCGACGGCTACACCCTGGTGGTCTCGTCGCAAAGCAGTCACCTGGCCAACCCGCTCACCCAGCCCAAGATCGGCTACGACCCTATCAAGGACTTTGAAAACATCGCCATCCTGGGCCGCCAGCCCAATGCCCTGGTGGTGCACAGCAGCCTGCCGTTCAAGACCTTCAAGGAGTTCATCGACTACGCCAAGAAGAACCCCGGCAAGCTCAACTACGGCAGC
Organism: Acidovorax sp.; assembly: GCA_035540275.1. Lineage (GTDB taxonomy): Bacteria > Pseudomonadota > Gammaproteobacteria > Burkholderiales > Burkholderiaceae_C > Acidovorax. The sequence goes on from DATLGV010000141.1 coordinate 6,043, forward strand.
GGCGGCGTGGGCAGCATGGGCCAGCTCAACGTGGAAATGCTCAAGGTCTCCACGGGTGTGTTCACCACGCACATCCCCTACCGTGGCGGCACGCCGCTGATCACCGGCGTGCTGGGCAACGAGGTGCAGTTCATCCTCGACAACCCAGGGCCTGTTCACGCTATTTTTGGGGATCGCGTTGCCCGGCCTGGGGGCTGGATGCCAGGCGCCCGTGCGCAGCAAGGTGGACACCTTGCAAGCGCGGGCAACGCCGCAGACGGCCTCCCAGGCCGGGCAACCCGGAGGGAAGGCTCTTGCCGACGTGTCACTCGTCGTTGCGCTCCTTGCGTGTGCACATGCACACGCAGCGTCACGCGCCTAGATTGACCCGTCGGCAAGAGCCTTCGCGACCCCAAAAATAGCGTGAGCAGGCCCTGTCATCATGCTGCTCCACATCCAGGCGGGCAAAGTGCGCGCCCTGGCCGTGGCGGCCGACCAGCGCCTGCCGCAGCTGCCCGATGTGCCCACCATGGCCGAAGTGGGCCACCCCGAGCTCAACCTCACCTCCTGGACGGGGCTGGCCGCGCCCGCAGGCACGCCCGATGCGGTGGTGCAGACGCTGTACAAGGCCGTGCGCCAGGTGGCCACATCGCCCGCCATGGTGGCCAACCTCAAGGACCGCGGCGTGATCGTGCCGGAAGAGATGCCGCCCGCTGCGTTTGAAAAGATGATGGCCGAACGGATGGTGAAGTTCGGCGCGGTCGTCCAACGCGCAGGCATCACGGCCGAATAAACCGGTCCACCTGCCCGTAGCGCACCTGCTTTGAGTCATTTTGTGCGGTAGCGCCACGGCCATATGCCCAGGGCAATCGCATCTAAATCCAGCCCTCACTCGGAGCGAAACTACAGCGTTCAATCCCGCGATGCCCCCCCATGACGCTGCTGCAGCACCTGCAACTCATCCCTGAACCACGCCTTCAGCGCACGCGCCGCCATGAACTCCAATCCATCCTCGCCGTAGCCCTGTGCGCAACCATTGCGGGCAAGGCGCTCCCAAACGCTCTCATTTTCATAGCTTACGAGGCATATGGCCAGGGCAATCGCATCTAAATTGTGACGCCCAGTATGTGGGCCAGATAGCCCACATCCCATCCCGCGCGTTTGCGCTTTGCCTGCACGCCCACCTTCACCGAGCGATCTTTCTTGAGCAACTGCAGGGCCATGCGACGCAGCAACGTCTGGTTGTGTGGCCCCTGATCTTTGTAAGACTGCGCAGCATCCTCGCGCATCGCCACATCCAGACTCCAGTGCAGCTGATTCTCCACCGCCCAGTGCGCGCGGATGCTGTGCCCCAGCACATGCGCTGGCGTGTGCGCTGCCAGGCTGCTGAGGTAGTAGCTGACTTCCTCGCTGCTGTTGCCACCCACCCGTTGGCGCTGGCGTGTGACCTGCACCACGCTGGCCAGCCCCGGCCACTGGGCTGCCGCTCGCTGCAAGGCCTCAGGCACAGGACTGACCCGGTAGCTGCGCATCTCCTTGCGCCCGTGGCCGCTTGAGCTCTCGGCATAGATGTTGGCTCCTTGCTGCGGCGCTGCTGCCGGTGCTTCAAAGTGCTTTCGCACCACCGCATGCATGTGCCGCTGGTTGCTTTTGAGCGACAGAACATAGTGCGCACCATGCTCATGCAGTTGCTGGGCTATGGCCTTTTGGCAACCTATGGCATCGATGGTGACGATGCATCCCTTCAGGTGCAGCAAGCTCAGCAGCTCAGGGATGGCTGTGATCTCGTTGCTCTTGCCATCGACCTTGCACTGGCCCAGCAACAACCCCATGTCGGCGGCCCAGGCGCTGACCATGTGCAGCGGCTTGCGGGCATCTGCCTTGCTACTGCCACGCACGCTTTTGCCGTCAATTGCCACCGTGCCATGCACCTGCCCAGCCACCTGCGCCAGCCACTGCTGGCAGGCCAGCTCCAGCTGCTTGGCATCGAGCAGGCGAAACACCCGGGCAAAGGTGTCGTGTGAGGCGATGCCCGAGGGCAGCGGCACGAAGCGAATGAACCAGTCGTGGTGCAGTTCGCCGAACTCGGCCACTTCCACCCAGTTGTCCGCGCCCGCAATGGTTGCGCACAGGGCTACGGCGAGGATGGATTGGAGTTCATGGCGGCGCGTGCGCTGAAGGCGTGGGTCAGGGATGAGTTGCAGGTGCTGCAGCAGCGTCATGGGGGTGCATCGCGGGATTGAACGCTGTAGTTTCGCTCCGAGTGAGGGCTGGATTTAGATGCGATTGCCCTG
>DATLGV010000142.1:0-2357 GCA_035540275.1 Acidovorax sp.
CACTGCCGAGTGCCTGCAGGCCGGTGTGTTCGACGACCGCCAGGCCGAGGCGCTGCGCGCAGCCGCCGCCGGCCTGCCCCAGGGCAGCTGGGTGCTGGAGGCCACGCCCGTGCCGGGCCGCTGGATGGTCTACATGGGGCGGTTTGACGACATCGAAACACTGGACCGCAAGCGCGCCGAGCTGCGCGCCCGCAAGGTGGACCACGACCGCGCCGGGGGCACGCTGGAGCTGGGCCTGTCGCTGGGCCGCTTTGCCTCCAAGGAGGCAGCCGAGCGCGAGCTGACCAACCTGGGCAACAAGGGCGTGCGCACGGCCCGCGTGATCCAGGAGCGCGCCGAATCCCCCGGCTTCACGCTGCGCCTGCCCGCCGTGAACGACGCACTGCGCAGTCAGCTGGACACCCTGCGCCCGGCGATGGCGGGGCGCACGCTGCGCAGCTGCGGCTGAGCCTGCGGGCGCTCCTCTGCGGCGGCATCTACCCAGCGCCGCAACATCACCAGTTGCAACGCAGGATTTCATTGGCACGTCACGGCGGATACGGCACACTGATCGAAGCAGCATGTGCAATTCAATTTGCACATTTTTGCCACAATGAAATTGATAATTTGATACATGCAATAATCATAAGTATCAAATTATTTATCACCGCTCATCGGAAACACTGGGTCAAGCTGCTGACCACAAGGCAACCGTCAGGAGATCGCCGCATGAATCTCAACCAACTCAAACTCTCCAGCAAACTGGGAATGGCTTTCGCCGTTCTGATCCTGCTAACTCTGGTGGTCGGCAGCCTGGGCATTGTCCAGATGGCGCGGATCAACGACAACACCACCGATATCGCTGCCAACCGCCTGCCCAGCATCCGTACCCTGGCGGCGGTACGCGCCGCTGCCAACCAGATCCGGCGCGCCGAGCCGGACCACCTGCTGTCGCTCAGCGACGCGGAGATGGACGACATCGACAAACGGCTTGCCTCGGGCAAGGACGAATTGACCAAGCAGGAAGCGGCCTATGCGGGGTTGATTGCCACCCCCGAGGAGCGCACACTGTTTGAGGAGATGCAGAAGGCGCGCGGGGCCTTCCTGGCCACCCAGCCCAAGCTGCTGGAGTTGTCCCGCGGGGGCGAGAAAACCTTTGACCAGGCCAAGGCCTATTTCCGTGGCGAGTCCCGCCAAGCCTACAACGCGTATTCGGAATCCATCCAGCGTGCCATCGATTACAACGACAAAGGCTCGGAAGTCTCCTACGCCACGGCCCAAGCGGTGTACGCCCAGGCGCGGGGGTGGGCCATCGGCCTGATGGCAACTTCTGTGTTGCTCGCCGTTGCCCTGGCATTGCTGCTGCTGCGCAATGTCAACCGGCAACTGGGGAGCGACCCGCAGGAGGCTGCAGCGCTGGCACGGCGAGTGGCCCAAGGTGATCTCGGCAGCCATATCACGCTACGCCCCGGCGACACCTCCAGCCTGATGGCCGCCCTCAAGGACATGCAGGACAGCCTGGCCAAGGTGGTTGCCACCGTGCGCCAGGGCAGCGAGTCCGTGGCCTCGGCCAGCGCTCAGATCGCCACGGGCAACTCCGATCTCTCTGCCCGCACCGAACAGCAGGCCAGCGCGCTGGAAGAAACCGCCGCCTCCATGGAAGAGCTGGGCTCCACCGTGCGCCAGAACGCCGACAACGCCCGCACCGCCAACCAGCTGGCCATGAATGCGTCCACCGTCGCCCAGCAGGGCGGTGACGTGGTGGCCGAGGTGGTGGACACCATGAAGGGCATCAACGACAGCAGCCGCAAGATCGCCGACATCATCAGCGTGATCGACGGCATTGCCTTCCAGACCAACATCCTGGCGCTGAACGCCGCCGTGGAAGCCGCCCGCGCCGGCGAGCAGGGCCGGGGCTTTGCGGTGGTGGCCGGCGAGGTGCGCACGCTGGCCCAGCGCAGCGCCGAGGCCGCCAAGGAGATCAAGAGCCTGATCACCGCCAGCGTGGAGCGCGTGGAGCAGGGCAGCACCCTGGTGGACAAGGCCGGCGTGACGATGACCGAAGTGGTGGGCGCCATCCGCCGGGTGACGGACATCATGGGCGAGATCAGCGCTGCCAGCAGCGAGCAAAGCGCGGGCGTGGCCCAGGTGGGCGAGGCCGTGACCCAGATGGACCAGGCCACGCAGCAGAACGCTGCCCTGGTCGAGGAGATGGCGGCGGCGGCGGCCAGCCTGCGCAGCCAGGCGGGTGAACTGGTCAACGCGGTGGCGGTGTTCCAGCTGGGCGCGGGCTCGCACCACCGGGCGGCGGTGGCAGCCCCGGTGGCCATGGCAGCGCCCCCGGCCCCGGCCCGTGTCGCCAAGGCCATGCCGAAGCC
>DATLGV010000143.1:0-2778 GCA_035540275.1 Acidovorax sp.
TCGACAAGGCCGCATGGACGGAAGAGTTCAAGCTGCACACGGCCCACTTCGAGCAGCTGGCCTACCACCTGCCCAAGGCGCTGCTCGATACCAAGGCGCAACTGGAAAAGCGCCTGGCTGCCTGATACGACCGTCCGATCCGGGAAGCTCCCCATCAAAGCCGTCCCGCCCCAGCGGGGCGGCTTTTTTTCGCCTCCGCGCCGCAGCGAATGCGGTGGCCTGGAGCATCAGGAATGGGGTATGACAAACGCAGACATAAAAAAAGCCGTGGCGTCTGCCACGGCTTTGAATTGGCTGGGTTGCGCAGCGTGTGCTGCGCTAAACCCTCAGTTCAGTAGTACTTGCGAATGCTGTCCACGGTGGGAATGCCCATTGCGTGGTTCAGCTCGGCCATGATGCGGGGGTCCTTCAGGGCGACTTGCCAGGTGCGCTGGTCTTCAGCAGTGCGGCGACGGCTTTCGGCCCAGGCCAGCGCGGTGCCGCGCAGCGCCACACCGGCGCGACGGGCGGGGCTGGTCAGCAGGGCCAGCGCGGCGAAGGCCACGAGCCACAGCACCATCCAGGCAGCCAGCAGGTGGCCTTCGGTCCAGGTGTCGATCACCTGGTTGGCAACCACCAGCAGCGCGGAGACCACGGCGGCCAGCAGCAAGGAGGCTGCGCCACGCGCGCCGTCAAAATGGGCGGCAGCGCTCTTCAGGGCGGCGGCGGCGTTTTCGGCGCGGACAACGCCGGGGTGTTCGGTGGGGTACTCAACGTGTGCAAAGGCGGTCATTTCGGTTTCCCTTTTCTAACGCTTGTGGCGAGATTGCCGGGCGATGGGGTGATATTAGGGTTTACCCTTTGCGTGTTCAAGTTTATATTTTGAATCATTGATATTCATACTGGTGATGAATATGCTGTGGGACGACCATGACTCCTTTGAACTTCCGCTCCCTGGACCTGAACCTGCTGCGCGTCTTTGACGAGGTGATGGCCGAGCGCAGCCTTACCCGGGCCGCGCACAAGCTCTCCATCACCCAGCCCGCCGTCAGCAACGCCATGCGGCGACTGCGGGACGTGGTGGGCGACGAACTGGTGGTGCGCAGCGGCCAGGGGGTGGAGCCCACGCCGCGCGCACTGGCCCTGTGGCCGCCGGTGCGGGAGGCGCTGGCCCATTTGCAGGAGTCCCTGGCGCCAGGGCACTTTGATCCGGCAACGGCCGAGTCCACCTTTGTGCTGGCCATGGCCGATGCCACGGCGGCGACGCTGGTGCCCGCCCTGGTGGAGATCATCGAGCGCGAAGCCCCTGGCATCTCCATCCGCGTGCTGCCACTCACCACGCGCGACCCCCGGCGCCTGCTCGAAGAAGAGGCGGCCGACATGGCGGTGGGCTACTTTCCCGCGGCGCTGGCCGACCTCACCGCGCGGGCGCAATCGGGCGGCGTGGTGGCCTTTGAAAGCCGCCGGCTGTACGACGGCGAATACGTGTGCGTGATGCGCCAGGGCCACCCTCTGGCCGACGCCCCGCTGACGCTGGACACCTACTGCGCAGCGCGGCACATGCTGGTGAGTTTCTCGGGCCGCCCTTTTGGCTTCATCGACGAAGCCCTGGCGTCGCTGGGCCGCGAGCGCAAGGTGGTGATCACGGTCAACCAGTTCTTCACGGCCGGACGGGTGGTGTCGGGCTCAGACCTGCTGACCGTGCTGCCACGCCATTTTGTGCCGGTGACCGGCATTGCCGATGCCCTGGTGCAACGGGCCCTGCCGCTGGACGTGCCCGCCGTGCACGTGGATGCCCTGTGGCGCCGGCGCGGCCCCCAGCAGGCCGCGATGACCTGGCTGCTGCAGGCGCTGGCGCGGTCAGCGCGACGCACCTTCCCCGGGCAGGACCTGCACGGCACGCCGTAGACTGCACCCATCTGCCTTCAAGTGTGATGAATATCCAGCTTTTCTCCGACCTCCACCTGGAGGCTCACCCGCACTTTGTGCCCGAACCCGCGCCCGGCGCCGATGTGCTGGTGCTGGCGGGGGATGTGGGCTCCTACCAGCAAGGCTCCCAGTTGGGCGACGACGACTTCGGCCTGGCCCGGTTTTCGCCACTGCCCCAGCATGGGGGCTGGCCGACCCCTGTGCTGTTTGTGCCCGGCAACCACGAGTACGACGCCCAGGACTTCGATGCCGCGCACCTGCGGCTGCGCCAGACCTGCGAGCGCCTGGGCATTGCGTGGCTCGAACGTGAAACCCTGGTGCTGCAAGGCGTGCGGTTTGTGGGCACCACGCTGTGGAGCGACTTCGACGCACTGGCCGACCATGAAGGCACCACCGACCTCACGCGCCGGCTCAGGCTGCGCGACAAGGCCTTTCGCGCGGCCAACTTCTACCTGCGCAAGACCGGTGGCACGCGCCACGCAGAGCCGTTTCTGGCCGAGCCCATGCGCGAGCAGGCGCTGGTGTGCCAGCAGTGGCTGCGCGATGTGTTGCAGCAGCCGTTTGACGGCGCCACCGTGGTGGTGACCCACTTTGCGCCCAGCCTGCGCAGCGCCGACCCCCGCTACGGCCTGGTGCCTGGCACAGCAGGGTTTTGCAATGCGCTGGACGACCTGCTGATGCACGCCCCGCTGTGGCTGCATGGCCACCTGCACGCGCCCAGCGACTACACCGCGCAGGGCCAACGCAGCGACGGATCGCCCTGGCAGTGCCGGGTGGTGGCCAACCCGCTGGGCTATGCGCGCAAGGGCGAGCAGGCAACGTTTCAGCCACGCTGCGTGGTCACCGTATGATCGGCGTGCGGTTCATACG
>DATLGV010000144.1:0-3164 GCA_035540275.1 Acidovorax sp.
GCGCTGGCCTGCTGTTCGGTGCGGGCACTCAGGTCGCTGTTGCCCGTGGCGATCTCGGCGCTGGCCGTGGCCACGCCCTCGGCGCTGTGGCGCACGTTGCCCACGATGGTGGCCAGGCGCGCCTGCATGGTGGACAGCGCCTGCAGCAACTGGCCAGTCTCGTCGTTGCCGCTGGCAGTGATGGGGTGGGTCAGGTCGCCGTCGGCAATGCTCTCGGCGGCTTGCTGGCCCTGCTGCAGAGGGCGCACGATGGAGCGCGTGACCGTCAGACCCATCAATGCGCCGAGCGCCACGGCCACCAGCGTGCCCACGCCCAGCAGCACCTGGCTGGCGCGGGCCAGGGCCGAGGTGTCGGCCTGGCTCTCGGCCAGCTGGGCGGCCATGGTCTTGCGCAGGTCGTCCAGCGATTGCAGGTACTTGTCAGCCAGCGGACGCAGGTCCTTGTCCACCAGGGCGGGCACGTTGGGTTCGCCGCCCCGGTGCAGTTCGCGGATTTCGGTGAGCTTGTCGTTGTAGGCCTGCCGGGCCGTGGCGATCGCGGCCAAAAGGCCCTTGGCCCGGTCGCCCTGCACCAGGGTTTCGATGCGCTTGACCTTGGCCTCCATGCCCTTGGCCGTCGCCTGGGTGTCGGTGGTGAGCTTGTCCATGTAGTCGCGGTCGATGGCCTTGAGGAAGGCCTCGGTGCGCACCCAGTTCAGGCGAATGTCCGACGCCCAGTCTTCCACCAGGGTCCGCTGCTCGATCTCCTGGGTGGCCACGCGCTCGCTGGCGCTTTGCAGGCTGGCAATGCGCCACATGCCCGTGGCAGCGATGAGGGCCGTGATGAGCAGAATGGCGCCAAAGGATGCGCCCAGGCGCAGGCCGACGGAGAGGTGGCTGAGTTTCATGGTGGTGTCTGGCGCGAAAGTGGCGAGGGGCGGAGAAAAATGCGGGACAGACGGCTCATTGCGGGGCGCGGTAGCGCGAAAAGCTCGGTTCAGCCGTGACCTCACTTGCCGCGGGTGGCGCGCAGTGGAAGGCCCGTGGTTGTTGCGTCAAGAAAACAAGGGGGTAAAAAAGGGGGGCAATGGCAAGGGGGCCATGCATCGGGCAAAGGCTACTCCCCGGTAGAAGGGGCGTCTGTCGGGCGTGCGACAGCGCCGGGCCGGGGAGCATCGGGGTTTGCCCGGTGACCAGAATCACGCGGGCTTGCCCAGCAAGGCGTCCTTGAGCTTCCAGTCTGCCGGCGCGTTGCCCAGCCAGATGCCCAGCAGCGCGTTGTAGAACTCAGGCTCCTTGAAGGGTTCTCCCTGCGGCTTGCCCTTGACGGTGATGACGGTGCCCGTGCCGGGAATCCAGTCGATCTGGAACTGGTCGCCCGCCACCAGCTTCTTGTGGTCCGAGAAGATCTGGCTCATGCGCAGCACGCCGGGAATGAGTTTGGAAAACGCCGCGCGGTCCATGTTGTCCTCCATGCCGCGCGAGAACAGCTTGCCCAGTTCGGTGGAGTCGATGTCGCGCAGCATGGTGATGCTCATGCGCTTGGGGCCCTTCTGGGCCATGATTTCCGCCGTGGTCGTGGCCTTTTTCTCAAGGTACAGGCCTGCGGTGTACACCTTGAAGACGGCCTTGTAGCGAATCCCGGCGCCATTGAGCTGAAGGCTGTTGCCGCTCAGGCTGGTGGTTTCTTCGTATTTGACGTCGGCCACGGTGATGGGCTGGGCAATGGCACCGGTCGCCAACAGGCATGCCACTGTCACTGCTGCTGCGGCACATCGCTGGAGAAACTTCATGTGCAACTCCTAAAAAAAGAACGGTCGTTCGTTTCAAATTGTTGCAGCGCTCTGAGGGGCACGCAACAGGGTTTTCGAGTGGTTGTGCGATCTCGCGTTGCGGGGTGTCAATTCGGGCCGTCAAAAAAGCTTTGCTACACTTTGGCCCATGTTCATTCACCACGTGTTCATCACAGGTTGCAGCGACCGGGGAGCCTGGCCCTGGCGTCAGCCTGTCGCTTTGAACGCCTGATGGCACCTGGGCAGTCGCCCCAGTGTGCACCCGTGGCCTCCACCCCGATGCGGTGAGGCCGATCGAATGGACCGCAGCGCCCCTTTTTTGCACAGGGACACGCGCTGCGACAGCTGGGAGCCCTCCCCGTGATCACAGAACTTGAATTCAAAAGCCTGGCCAGCGAAGGCTACAACCGCATTCCGCTCATGGCCGAGGCCTTTGCGGACCTGGAAACCCCGCTCTCGCTCTACCTGAAGCTGGCGCACACCAAAGATGGCGGCAAGCACAGCTTTCTGCTCGAATCGGTGGTCGGCGGCGAGCGTTTCGGGCGCTACAGCTTCATCGGCCTGCCCGCACGCACGCTGCTGCGCGCCAGCGGCTTTGGCGACCAGGCCAGGACCGAGGTGGTGACCGACGGCCAGGTGGTCGAGACCGCCCAAGGCAATCCGCTCGACTTCATCGAGGCCTACCAAAAGCGTTTCAAGGTGGCGCTGCGCCCCGGCCTGCCGCGGTTTTGCGGCGGCCTGGCCGGTTACTTTGGCTACGACGCGGTGCGCTACATCGAGAAAAAGCTCGAAACCACCTGCCCGCCCGACACCCTGGGCTGCCCCGACATCCTGCTGCTGCAGTGCGAGGAGCTGGCGGTCATCGACAACCTCTCGGGCAAGCTCTACCTCATCGTCTACGCCGATCCGGCCCAGCCCGAGGCGTATGCCCGCGCCAAGAAGCGCCTGCGCGAACTGAAAGAGCAGCTCAAGTATTCGGTGAGCGCGCCGGTGGTGAAGGCCACTGAAAGCCACCCCGCCCAGCGCGACTTTGCCAAAGCCGACTACCTGGCCGCCGTGGAGCGCGCCAAGGAGCTGATTGCGGCGGGTGACTTCATGCAGGTGCAGGTGGGACAGCGCATTCACAAGCGCTACACCGAAAGCCCCCTGAGCCTGTACCGCGCGCTGCGTTCGCTGAACCCGTCGCCGTACATGTATTTCTACGACTTCGGCGACTTCCATGTGGTGGGCGCCAGCCCTGAAATTTTGGTGCGCCAGGAGAAGACCGACGAAGGCACCAAGGTCACCATCCGCCCCCTGGCCGGCACCCGCCCGCGCGGCGCCACGCCCGAGAAGGACAAGGCCACCGAGGTCGAGCTCATCAACGACCCCAAGGAGCGCGCCGAGCACGTG